>JBEVIO010000489.1:0-3732 GCA_040510635.1 Binatia bacterium
AAATCTCCATCTCATATTCCTCTTCGAGCGCCATCACGAGCTCGACGATGTCTAGAGAATCCGCGCCCAAATCTTCTATAAAGGAAGCTTCCGGAGTCACCTCTTCCGCGCTTACCCCAAGTTGCTCGCAGACAATTTCTTTCACTCTAGCCTGAACAGACGCCGCCATCTTCACATACCTCCTGCTACAGATTCGTTACATGTACAGCCCGCCGTTAATATTGAACACTTGCCCGGTAATATAGCCAGCCTTCTCCCCAGCGAGAAATACAATCATTTCGGCGACTTCCTCGCAAGTGCCGAAACGGCCGAGAGGGATCGCTTGGAGAAAGTCCTGGCGCAGCTTCTCCGGCAATCTAGCGGTCATATCACTTTCAACAAATCCCGGCGCTACGGCATTCACGGTTACGTTTCTCGAAGCCACTTCGCGGGCCAGGGATTTCGTAAAGCCGATGATTCCCGCCTTGGACGCAGCGTAGAGCGACTGTCCAACGTTGCCCGTTTGCCCGACCACAGAAGATAAGTTTACGATCCGCCCATAATGCTGGCGGATCATATAACGAGAAACGATTTTTGTGCAGAGAACCGTGCCCTTGAGATTAGTCCCGATGACCTCGTCCCAATCCGCCGGTTTGGCACGCATCAGAAGATTATCGGAAGCGATGCCGGCATTGTTGACGAGAATATCAATTTTCTTATGGCGGTCAACGATTTTCTTCGCGGCCGTCTCGATTTGGCTTTCCTCCGCGACGTCGAATTGGCAAAGCTCGCCGCGCCCTCCCGCGGCCTCGATCGCAGCCAACGACTGTTGCGCGGCCGCCTCATTGCCACGATAGTTAACGACCACATACGCACCGACACGGGCGAAAGCCAGTCCACTTGCTCGGCCGATGCCGCGGCTAGCGCCGGTTACCAAGGCAATTTGACCCGCGAAACTCATTGGCTCCACGCCAAGATAACTCTCGATAAGTCTTGCGGCGCTTCGAAATTCTCTAGTTCCATGTTACGCTCGATCCGCGTCATCAGCCCCTTCAGGATCTTGCCAGGACCGATCTCAATGGCCCGCTGACAGTCCAAGACCACAAGTTTTTTAACCGACTCTTCCCAACGCACGGGCCGGACCGCTTGTTCGATCAGCAAAGATTTGACCCGCTCGGCGCTGCGATTGACGTCAGCCTCGGCGTTGGTGATGACGCCGACGTCGAAGGGCTGAACCGCGACGTCGCGGAGTGTCCGTTCTAAACCTTCCGCCGCCGGCTGCATGAGTTGGCAATGAAACGGCGCGCTCACCGGCAGATCCAATACTCTTTTGGCGCCGCGCTCTTTCGCCAATGCCATCGCGCGTTGAACGGCGCTCTTCGCCCCGGCAATGACCACTTGTCCGGCGCCGTTGAAATTGGCCGGCGAAACCACTTCGCCGCGAGCCGCATCCGCGCAAAGCGCGCCCACGGCATCCATCTCCAAGCCCAGCACCACTGCCATTGCGCCTTGGCCCTCTGGCACGGCTTGCTGCATCAAGCGTCCACGCTCGCGCACGACCCTGACGGCATCGCTAAACTTGAGGGCGCCGACGGCAACGAGCGCGCTATATTCGCCCAAGCTGTGACCGGCGACAAAAGCGGGGCGCAACGGCGTCTCGGCTTCGAGCACTCGTAAAGCGGCGATCGATGCGGCGAGAATCGCCGGTTGGGTATTCTCGGTCAATTTGAGATCGGCTTCGGGACCGGCGAAGCAAAGTCCGCTGAGAGAAAATCCGAGCGCGTCGTCGGCCTCGGCGAAAGTCTCGCGGGCGAGCGCAAACTCGGCGCTGAGATCCTTCCCCATGCCGACGTACTGAGAACCTTGACCGGGGAAAACGAAAGCGAGATGACTAATCGCCACCTCGCCTCCTTTCCGGTGGATGGCTCTCGGTTTCCGTCTTGTCGCCTAAGGATTCGATTTTAGATTTAAAGCGCTGCCACAGTTTCCGGGGCAAACCTTCTCTTTTTTCCGTTGCGCCATCCATCTCGCCCAAGGCGTCGGCAATATGGCGATTGATCTGTTGATCGACGGCGTCACACGCCGCGCGAATGGCATTCTTAATCGCTAGAGGGTTGGAGCCGCCGTGAGCGATGATCGCCACGCCGTCCAAGCCAATCAGCGGAGCGCCGCCATATTCCGCATAATCTAAGCGCCGATAGGCTTCCGCCAGCGACTTGCGACTGAGCCAATAGCCCATGCGACTGGAAAGATTTTTTTGAAAGGCGCTTTTCAACACCGTGCCGGCAAAACTCGCGACGCCCTCCATGGTTTTGAGCGCGATGTTGCCGGTAAAGCCGTCGCAGACGACGACGTCGACTTTATTGTTAAAGATGTCCCGGCCTTCGACATAGCCGATGAAGTTGACGAACGTGGCCGCGAGTTGCGCGCTTGCCGCCCGCGTCAGATCATTGCCCTTGCCTTCCTCTTCGCCGTTGCTCAAAACGCCGACGCGCGGCTCCGCTACGGCCAAAATCCGCTCGGCGTAAATCGATCCCATGAGGCCGAATTGAACTAAGTGGTGCGGCTTGCAGTCAACGTTCGCCCCGGCATCGACGATCACCGTGCCTTTATTCAGGCTCGGCACGACCACTAGAATGGCCGGGCGAGCGACCTGCGGCAAAGTCCCCATCACGAGCATGCCGAGGGCCATCATCGCCCCCGAGTTGCCGGCGCTCACCACGGCATCGACCTCGCCGCGCTTCATCAATTCGAAGCCCACCTTCATCGAAGAATCTTTTATGCGCAGCGCGGCGCTAGGCGACTCGTGCATCGGCACGATTTGCGAAGCGGCGGCGACCGAAAATCTGGGCGCGTCCTTCTGCTTGGCCAGCTCGCGCTCGATCGCCTCTTTGTCGCCCACTAGAACTATTTCAACACCGTAATCTTGGGCCGCGAGCACCGCCCCTTCGACAACCACTTGCGGGGCTCGATCACCACCCATCGCGTCGACGGCGATTTTCGGCATATGTCGTGGGGACTGCTTAACTTTGCTCGACTTGGATCACGGCGCGGCCACGATAAAAGCCGCAGTGAGCACAGGCGCGGTGAGGTAAAATCGTTTCGCCACAGTTGGAGCAGGTGCTCCATTGCGGTTTAGTCAAGCCATCATGCGCGCGACGTTGATTCTTGACCCGTTTGGAAGTTCTTCGCTTCGGTACCGGCATTGGTTAGTCCTGTCTTTCTCCGCGTGTTCGCCGCGGAAATATTTTGGGATGGAGCAGTGAATTATCGACTGACTTTAAGCGTTCGGAAAATCGCCATGCGCGGATCGCCGACCACGGTGGAACAGCTGCAGGCTTCTTTGTTAAGATTGGCGCCGCAATGGCCACATAAGCCGCGGCAATTATCCGAACAAAGGGGTCGAGTCGGTAACGCCAACATCACTTGCTCCGCGACCAGCGGTTCCAGATTGATCTCATCCGACGAATAATAGCTCAAACCGAGCTCGTCCCGATGTAACTCTTCCGCGCCGCGCTCTAACTTGGCGGGATCGGGTGTAAGAACGAGATCGAAATGGCTATTTAAAGTAAACGCGTAGTACTCCAAACAGCGCCCGCAGCACCCCTTGAATGACCCGGCAAAAGCTCCGCTCAAAAAAATCTCCCGCCCCGAGCGGTAGTAGGTCAAGTCTACGTCCAGACGGGGTGGAAAACTAAAATCCCGGTTATTACTCCGGTGGTAGATCTCATTAAGTTCCTCAATCCTTTCCGA
>JBEVIO010000490.1:0-3364 GCA_040510635.1 Binatia bacterium
CCTTGTCTTCCAGAACACTAAACAACTCGGCGTCTTCGATGATGCCGTATTTGATCACCTCCGCCAGGCCGGCGACCAGTTCGCGGCGCGGCAACGAGCGCAGCATTTCGACATCGATCAACACCAGGCGCGGTTGGTAAAATGCGCCGATGAGATTCTTGCCGTCCCGATGATTCACTGCCGTCTTACCGCCCACGCTGGAATCCACCTGGGCGAGCAACGTCGTTGGCACCTGAATATAGGGCACCCCGCGCAGATAAGTCGCCGCAGCAAATCCCGCAAGATCTCCGACCACTCCACCACCCAATGCCAGAATGATCGACTTACGCTCGAAGCGCGCTCTCGCCAGGCGATCGTATATCATGGCCAGAGAGTCAAGATTCTTATGCTCTTCGCCGTCGGGTATCAGTATGGTTACGACTTCAAAACCCGCCCGCGTCAGAGCTTCATTGACCGGTTCGATATAAAGCTTCGCCACCGTGGAATTACTCACCACCGCGACTTTGCCGCGCAATCCCGCCGCTTGCAGGAACTCGCCGGCCCGCGCCAGAATTCCAGCGCCGACGTAGATCGGATACGAACGGTCGCCGAGATTTACCGTGAGTGTCTTCATATCTCTAGCGCTCCAGCTTCGCCATCTCGATAATTCTCTCTGCAACCTGGTTAATGGTCAAGTCGGTGGTATCGATGGACAGATGCGCTCGAGCGTATCTTTCCTCCCGCAGCTGCAAAAGCTTTTCAATTCGGTTTTTGCGATCAGCATCTTTGAGAAGCGGGCGCTTCGAGCCCGCGCCTATCCGCTTGAGCAGCGCGTCAAGGGAAGCCGTAAGACAAACCAAGAGCGTTTTCTCCCGTAGAAGCCCGAGGTTTTCCTCGTCGACAATGGCGCCGCCGCCTGTCGCGATAACTTGGTTCTCATGTTTCAAAACTTCCGCCAAAGCCTGTTTCTCGCGCTCCCGAAAATAGGATTCTCCCTTTTGGGCGAAGATGTCTTTGACTTTCATACCCTCGGTCTTTTCGATCACTTTATCGAGATCGACAAATTGGCGCTTGAGCCTTCGCGCCAGGGTCCGCCCTACGGCGCTCTTGCCGACGGCCATGAAACCGGTAATGGCGATGGTCCGCGCTGAGTTTGGCGGCAACGGGTTAATAGGCCTTGATTTGTTCGAGATAGTTTTCGTAGTTGCGCTTGATTTCACGCAAGGAGTCGCCGCCGAATTTATCCAGCAACGCATTCGCCAGTTCGAAAGCCACGACGCTTTCGCCGACCACGGCGGCGGCGGGCGCCGCGCAAACATCGGAGCGCTCGACGGAAGCGTCGGCGGATTGTTTGGTGCGAAGATCGACGGACTGCAAAGGGCTCATGAGCGTGGAAATAGGCTTCATCGCCACTCGAACCACCAGCGGCGCACCATTGGTCATGCCTCCCTCCGTGCCGCCCGAATTGTTGCTGCCGCGGTAAAACCCGGTGGGGACGATTCTTGGCGTGCCCTCGCTTACCATCTTTTCCGGGTCGAAAAAGATTTCATCGTGTACTTGCGAACCGCGGCGCCTCGCCATCTCGAATCCGAGCCCAACTTCGACACCCTTGATCGCCTGAATACTCATCAAGGCCTGCGCCAACCGCCCATCGAGTTTTTTGTCCCATTGCGTGTGCGTACCGAGTCCCGGCGGCAAACCCAAGGCCACAACCTCGAAAATTCCGCCCAGCGTGTTGCCTTCCTTTTTGCACTCTTCGATCAGCGCGATCATCTTCGCTTCGGCGGCGCTGTCGGCGGTGCGCACCGGCGACTCTTCGGCGCGCGCGTAGGTCTCTTCGTACGATAGTCCGTCTAAATTGGCGGCAACACCGCCGATGGACCGGATATAACCCATCACCCGGATGCCGAATGGCGCCAGCAATTGCTTCGCGAAAGCGCCCGCAGCCGTGCGCGACACGGTGTCCCGCGCGCTCGCCCGTTCGAGAATATCGCGGATATCCCGGCGGTCATATTTAAGAACGCCATTCAAGTCGGCGTGGCCCGGCCGGGGCTTGGTCACGGCTATTTTATTATCCCGGTCTTCCGGTGACGGCGACATTTTCTTAGTCCAGTTTTTCCAATCCCGGTTTTCGATGCCGAGCGCGACCGGAGACCCCAGTGTTTCGCCCCAACGAATTCCGGAGCGAATCTGCGCTTCGTCTTTTTCGATCAACATGCGGCCGCCGCGGCCGTAGCCTTGTTGGCGCCGCCAGAGGTCATGATTCAATTTAGCAATGTCGATGGGGAAACCCGCAGGCACACCGTCGATTAGAATGGTCAAACAGGGGCCGTGGGACTCTCCCGCGGTGAAGTAACGCAACATGAAACCGCTCCTCTATGCCGGCCCTTAGAGTACAGAGAGAGACAGGGGCTTTCAAGCCCGGCTTACCAAGGTACGATGAAAACGAAGGTAAACGATTTCGCCGCGGGCCGGTGCATTCAAAGTCGACAGGACGGGAAACGCTTGCGTGACGGCGGATCGATTTTTTGCTTCGTCCCAACAAAGGCGATGCGGGGCGGCGTCAGCCGCCCCGCATCGTTAGAAACAGGGAGAGGAGAGTATGAGATGGATAGGCGCCTATAATTTCGCCGGAGGCGGCGGCAACTCATTGCCTTCGGTTTTTCTCATTTGATCGCGCCACATCTGTTCCGCCGTGGGCAAGTTGCTCGAACCAGCGTCAGCAATTCGGGGAGTTATGAAGACCATGAGCTCTTCAAAATCCTTCTGCCAGCGATGGTTCTTGAACAACCAACCGAAAATAGGAATATCCTTAACATACGGAACACCGCTTTCAGATTCATTCCTCGTATCTTTCAAAATTCCGCCGAGGACGATGGTCTCACCGTCTTTCACTAATACGCTCGCTTCCGCTTCGCGGCTCAGTTCGTCGAAGGGAATCACGGGGGTACCACTGCCTGATGGGACGGTCGAGCTATTGGCTATCGAGCTTGATTTGACGTTGATTTTCATCAAAACAAAACCGTCGCTCGATACCTGGGGTGTCACCGTAAGAATGATCCCCACAGGTATTTTTTCCGTTGCTACGGCGGCACCGGCAGCGGATGATCCGGAACCAGTGGCAATGTTTGTCGAGCTTGGCAACGAGATACGCAAGATTCGTTCGCTGCGAATGGTTGACGCTTGGTTGTTCAGTGTGACAACCGAAGGACGGGAAATAATTTTGATATTGCCTTCGTTCTCAGCGGCCTCCAATGCGTCGGCGAGATTTTGTATACCGAAAAACCTATTCTGAATGATGCCAACTGTCGCACCTAAGCCCGTCGCAAAGCTCGGAAAAGAGTTACTCGAACCCCCAAACGGCGTACCAGCTCCGGCGCCGGAA
>JBEVIO010000491.1:0-9120 GCA_040510635.1 Binatia bacterium
TCGGCAAATTGGTTGTCGTTGAGAACACCGACAAAGTTCACAATGTTATCGTTTGTACTTTGTGCTCCTGCTACCCCTATGACATTCTGGGTGACACACCATGGTGGTACAAGCATGAAAGCTACCGGACCACAATCGTGCAGAATCCGCGCGCCTGCATCAAGGAAATGTTTGAGTTAAACATTCCCGCCGGTAAGGAAGTCCAGGTCTACGACAGCACGTCCGACGTGCGTTATTTTGTTCTGCCGCAACGCCCTGCCGGCACGGAAGGGATGGCGGAAGAAGAGTTAGCAAAGCTGGTCACCGTCGATAGCTTGATCGGCGCAGGTTACGCGTTGGAACCCAATCAGTTGCGAGAAAACGAGAGAGACGGATTCACGGCGGAAGCGCCCAGGGTCCGGCCGGATTGAGAGGAATGATGAAGTCCACCGGCAGCAAATTCAAAATCGGCGACCCCGTCATGGTCGCAGTGGAGAATCCCACCGGCAATCCACGCACACCGAAATATATCAGAGGCAAACGGGGCGTCATCGGCTCGGTCCATGGCATTCTGGAAAACATCCGAGACCACCGCGGCATCCATAAACCACTCTACACGGTTAAGTTTGATTTGAGCGAAGTCTCGACCTGCCACGATCAAGATTCGATCTGGGTGGATGTGCATGAAGAGTGGCTGAGTGAGGTGCGGCAGGATGGCTGATGCGTGCTAATATGTTCAGCGCAATCAACCCCAAATCCTTTTTGCCGTTTCCACGATCGTATCCAGCTTTTTCCACATCTCGTCTTCGCTGAGAACTTTGGAATCTAAGCCGCCAAAGCCGCATTGAGGGCTGAGGGCGAGTTGATCGGCGGGTAGAAATTCGCTCGCCTGATCGATGCGTCGTCTCAAATCGTCGACCGATTCCATATCGGAGTTTTTTGTTGAGACCAGACCTAAGACAACAATTTTGTCTTTCGGCACGAGACGTAAGGGCTCGAAGCCGCCGGCGCGGTCGCTATCGTATTCGAGCAGGATGCGCTGGTGCTTGAGGCTATTGAAGAGTTTTTCGGCGATGGCATCGTACGAGCCTTCGCGATGCCATTGAGGCACGAGCTTGCCGGTCTTCGGGTCGATGGTGCGGGCATTGCCGCGGCAGATGTGGATGCCGAACGTGACACCGGGGAATCCTTCGATGAGCGCATTGTCGGCGTCGATGGAACGTTGAAAGTTTCTTTCCGGGTCCTCACCACGGGAGCGCATTCTGTCCAAGGAAATATTATCGACATACGCTGTATAACCCGGCGCGTCGATTTGAATGTACTTGCAACCGGCGTTTACCAATTCGCCAATGATCTGCCGTTCGATTTCAACCACATGCTCGACAAAATCATCTAGGCCTTTGTAAACGTTCAGCGACGCTTCCCATTTGAAACGTTGGGCGATTCGATCAGGACCCAGCACGGTGACTTTTGCCGGAACTTTGGCGGCACCTTGGGCGTAGCGGTATTCCGTCAACGGCAAATTGCGTATGAGCTTTAGCCGTTCGACCGTGCCGCGGCGGGTGACGATCGCCGGGCCGGCTTCATCGAAATTCTGCTCGGCACGTTCGAGTGGAGTTTCGTTGAGATCGCGGTTTTCGTAGTAGAGCGAAATATTCTTTGGCACGTCGAAACCGGTAACACACTGAGAGAAACTTTCCTGGAAATTATGGCGGCGAAACTCGCCATCGGTGACGACGGGAAAGCCATGGGCCTCTTGTTTTTGGATTACCTCGCGGATTGCGGTATCTTGCGCTTTTGCCAATTCTTCGTGCGTCGCTTGCCCGCGATCGTAGCGCGCGAAGACCTCTTTTAATTTTGCCGGACGAACCAGGCTGCCGATATGATCGATGCGAATTTTGTCGAGGCTATTGTCTGCCATAGGGTCCTCCAGGACTTCTCGGCTAAACGGCGAGTCCGCCGAGGTCCGTCGATTTGAATTACCATTAAACCTACATGAAATGCACAAAGATCGAATTGGCAAGCAGAAGCCCTTTGGGCGTGAAACGCAGGGATCCCGTTTGCTCCTCCAATAATTCTGCGTCGATCCATGATTTGATCTGCGGGTAGAATTCGATCGGAGTTTGGCCAAACCTTCGACGGAAATTTTCGCTTGATATGCCTTCCGTCATTCTTAGGCCGAGGAACATGAACTCCGCAGCGGCTTTTTCACGCTCGATCGCCTCGCGATCGACGATCGCCAGATGAGTTTCGCTCACTTGCGTCATGTACTTGGCGGGGTTCTTTTCATTACTCCAGCGTTGACCAGAGACGCCGTCGGAGTTTCTTCGGTAACTATGAGCGCCGGCGCCGAGACCGAGATAGTCGCCGCCGCGCCAGTAATTCACATTATGGCGCGAATGCCGGCCGGGCCGAGCGTAGTTGGAAATCTCGTAGCGCTTCAGTCCCGCCGCGCCGAGCTTCACTTCGATTAACTCGGCCATGGCGATCTCTTCTTCTTCGCTCAAATTGCCCATTTTTCCTGAGCGATACTCGTGGTGAAACGGCGTGCCTTCTTCGAAGGTCAGATTGTAGGCGGATAGATGCGGCGGCTGAAACTCCAGCGCCGCGTCAAGATCTGCTTCCAGTTCTGCAAGAGTTTGCCCGGGATTGGCGTAGATCAAATCGAAGCTAAAGCTGTTGAAATTGGCCTGCTTCACCGTGCTGAGCGCTCTTTTCGCTTCGTCGGCGGAATGAATGCGGCCGAGAAACTTGAGCAACCTGGTCTGAAACGACTGCACGCCGACGCTGATGCGGTTGACGCCGGCGTCACGGTAGCCAAAAAATTTCTCGCTATCGACGGTGCCCGGGTTCGCTTCCAAAGTGATTTCGCAATCGGCCTCGAAGGGAAACGTTGCGGCGACCGACGTGAGAAGCTTACGGATGCTCTGGGGTTCGAAGGTGGACGGCGTGCCGCCACCGAAAAAAATGCTCTGCACGGTTCGGCCGCGCCATTCGTCTCGACTGCCGAAGAACTCGAGCTCGCGCAGCAAAGTATCGTTATAGCTCTGCTCCGGGATCTGCGCTACGACGTGCGAGTTGAAGTCGCAGTAGGGACATTTACTGACGCAGTAGGGGATATGGATGTATAGCGAGAAGGGCGATAGCATTGCCACGTATCATAGTCGGCCAACACTGCGCGGGCAACTCACGGGTGCGGCCGTGAAACGGCTCGTCGGTCGATTGGAGCGGTTTGACCGACCTTTGAATTCATGGCCGGTGTTGGTATGATTCGAGCTGAGATTTTTGGGAGAAGCATGATGTCGGTTCACGAGCATAAAGAAAAGGGCAAGAAAAGTATTCGCTGTTTCGTCATTACCGTCAGCGATACCCGCGACGAAAGCACCGATACCAGCGGCCAAACGATCAGGAAATTCCTCGCGGACGAAGCGCACGAAGCGACAGGCTATCGCATCGTTAAAGATGAACCCGTAGAAATCGAAAAGCTGCTCAACGAGGCTTTGGGGCGGAGCGATGTCGATGCTGTGATCGTCAACGGCGGCACCGGAATTGCGCCGCGGGACGGAACCTATGAAGTGGTCAGCGGTTTCTTGGAAAAGAAACTCGACGGCTTCGGCGAGATCTTTCGCTACTTGAGTTACCTGGACATCGGTTCGGCGGCAATCATGAGCCGGGCGGCGGCGGGGACGGCGCGCGGCAAAGTGCTGATTTCCGTGCCGGGTTCGAGCGGCGCGGTAAAGCTGGCGATGGAAAAGCTCATTTTGCCGGAGATCCGCCACATGGTTTCGCAGCTCCAGGGCAAATGAAAGTCAAAGTGAAATTCTTCGCGATTTTGCGTGAGCGCGCCGGCGCGGCGGAGGTGTCGAAAGAAATTTCCGACGGCTGCACCATCGCCGATCTCTGGCGGCAATTGCAAAAAGATTATCCCAAGCTAGATGTGCCCGGCATTCGTCTTTTATACGCCGTCAATCAGAATTATGTCGGTCTGGATCATGTATTGCGCGAACAAGACGAAGTCGTGTTTATTCCGCCGGTGAGTGGAGGATAAACGGTAATGTTTCGCGTCACGGATCAGCCGATCGATTTAAACGAGTTGGTTCATTATGTCGCCGATCCAGAGGCCGGCGCGGTCGTTCCCTTCATCGGCACGACGCGCAATAACAACGAAGGGCGCAAGGTGATTGCCCTCGATTATGAAGCTTATCCAGAGATGGCCGAAAAAGAGCTGGCGCGCATCGGTGCAGACGCCAAGAAAAAATGGCCGATCTGCAAAATGGCGATCGTGCATCGCCTCGGTCCGGTGCAGATTGGCGAGGCGAGCGTCATCATCGTCGTTTCATCAGCGCACCGTGATGCGGCGTTTGCCGCGAGCCGCTTCGCCATTGAAGAAATTAAAAAAACCGTGCCGATTTGGAAAAAAGAAGTCTTCGAGGGAGGCGAAGTTTGGATCGGCACGCAGAGCGGCCAACCGCTTAGCGCTTTGAAATAATCAGTCGGATTGAACCCGCGCGGCAAATCTTCAATTTCATCTAAACCCACTAGCGGCACCAATCATCGATCACGGTTCAATGCGACCGCTATTTAGCAAGCGGCAAACTCCTATTGCACGATTCCCGTGACGGTTAACAAATAGGCGATAGCGAGCATCAGGTAAGCCAGACAAGAGACGCAGAGAAAAATTAAATTCAATCGTCCGGGCCGCGCCGCGGCGGGAAGGTAGCGTGGCAGATAGACATGGTTGAGAAAAATCAGGGCCACGGAAAACAGCACGGTGCCGACGAAGCCGATCACCGCTGAGAGCAAGATCAACGCTCCCGGCTCGGCGGCGCCCATGGTGGCCGAAGTGATGGCGGTGAGCAGGAAGAGAAAAATTAAATACCACGTGCGCACGGAGATCGATTGGGTTTTGGGAAAAAAGGCAAACAGGCAATCCGTATGAATCCGGCTCACGGCATCCACAGTAGCGAGCCAGGTGTCGGAGAGAAACGCCGCGGCGACGATGAGAAACAAAAATCGACCAAGCACGCCCCAACTCACTTCGAAGAAACGGCTTTGCACCACGGCCAGCTCGTATCCTTGAGGCAGAAGTCCTTTGGGAAAGAGCAGGGCATAGGCGAGCAAACAAGTCATCAGCGTCGTGAGCAGATTACCGCCGATGCCGATGCTGATATCCCAGAATAAATAATGCCGCCAGCGACGCACATGCGCCAGCCCTTCGTCGTTGCCTGGAGTGAAACCTGAACTAGGGATCGCCTCGGCTTTGCCGGTAATCGGTCCGGTGAGCCGACCCATGTAGTGCGCCATACCGCCGCCCTTGTCGCGCACCCAGTAGGAGTAAAAAAGCGTCCAGAAGCCGCCGAGACCGGCAAAGGTGATCGCAGTCAATAATTTCGTCGCGTCTGCAGAATCCCACGGTCTCGGCATGGATAAATCCGGCACGAACAAACCCCTCGCGAAAGCCGGCAGCGCATGCAGGGTTTCGGTATTGGCACTTGCCCACAGTAGTCCCACCAACGTGAGGAGCGCCACGCCCCACATGAATGCTTCCACGAGCTGATAGATGACTTTGCTCAGTAGGATAGCGACGAGGAACACCAACATCGAAGTATAACCCCAGAAAAGCGTTTGGCCGCGCGCCGACCAACCTGCCGGAAAATTCGTCAGCGCCGCCAACGAAGTGCCGCCGGCGGCAGCGAAGGCGCCGAACCAAAGAAAGGAAAGCGTCATCAAGATCCAGAGAAAAAACGCGAAGTGGCGCTGCAAACGAATAAAGCCCTGAAAGATGCTTTCGCCGGTGAGCACGGTATAGCGGCCGATCTCGTAAGTAACGGGAAACTGCAGTAAGCAAGCTGGCAGCAAAAGAAACAAAAAACTCAGACCGTACTTGGCGATGATGTACGGCCACCAGATGAGCTCGCCGCTGCCTTGAGCGAGCGCCATAAAAATGACGCCTGGACCCAGGGCTTTCAGCATGTTCGGCAGAGGTGGTAGGGGCGCCTTTTTATAGGGCGCCAACACGCCCCAAGACGACTGATCGGCCATTTACTTTTATTCAGTCGATGCGCTGAACCGCATCTGCGGGAAGCGAGGCGACGAAAGTTTGAAGCGCTTGATCAAGGTATTGCGAATCCTTCGATTCCAAGGTGACCTTGACTTTATAATCGGGCAGGTCGAGGACCGGATACGATCCCAGCATAAGCTCGGGAAATTTTACCAGAAGATCGTTGAGCATCGCGGCGATCACGCCTTCGCCGTATCGGACAAAAACATTTTTTAGAAAGTAGGGTTTCTCACGAAAGGCTTCTTTGATCGTGTGAAAGCGCTCTTGGAGGATTTTCGGAATGCCGGGAAAAATGTAAACGTTGTGAATTTTCACGATCGCGGCAAAGAGCGCTTCGGTCGCCAATAGCGTCGCGCCTTCAGGCACGTTGGCCATGCGTAAACGAACGTCGTTTACCTGGTCGCCCAGCCGCTGGCGCATACGCCGTTCGATGTCCGGGTGGCGCACGACCTTCAGGCCAAAACCATGGGCAATGCCTTCGATGGTGACGTCGTCGTGGGTCGGCCCGACACCGCCGCTGGTAAAAACATAATCAAAGCATTTGGAAAAGTCTGCGACTTCACGGCCGATCAGGTCGATCTCATCTTGAATCGTCGAGATCTTTTTCACTTCGACGCCCAACTGGCGGAGCTCCGTGCAGAAGAAATAGGAGTTGGTGTCTTGCGTCTTGCCCGATAACACCTCGTTGCCGATGATGACGATGCCGGCGGTTTTTGACATGCTTTTTGCTCTTCGCGCAGTCGCGCCGAGCGGTTCTAGCCGCTCATAAGGATCAAAGATCGAACTCGCTGCAGCTCATAAAAAAATTACAGCTCGCGTTGGAACAAACATACTTGCATTTCTGATTTAACAATTTTGAATTGCAAATGGGACAATAGTCCCACCAGTTTTTCTCGGTGTCTTCTTCCCATGGCACCAGCGCCGCCTGCCTGGGATGTTTTTCTTGCATAAAAACTCCGCTGTTCGAAGAATAACTTACCTGGCTCTAAGTTTAAATAGTTTCGTGCAAAATCCGCGGCATGCGCCGGCTGGAAATTCCGTCCGTCTAACTTGATAGCCGATTGCTCTTGCGACCTGTTTAAGGCCCGCTTTATTCCAAGGCTCCGATTATAATCGTCCCTATCCTCACGCCGGCGCCGCCCGGTTATTTCGATGTGCTGAACGATGAGATCTTCAAACGATCCGCGAATATCCACCGCCTCGGTTAAAATTCTGCTCGTTGATTGATTTTGTGGTTACATTATAATCCTAATTTTCGCCTTGAATGGAAAAGAAATGGAACAACTTGGAATTATTCTTTTAGCCGCCGGCCAGGGCACGCGGATGAAATCGGCACTCCCCAAGGTGCTCCATCCTTTGGCGGGGAAAGCCCTATTTCTTCATGGCTTAGGAAGCGCGCGCCGGCTCGCTCCGGAGCTCGTCGCGATCGTAGTCGGCCACGGCGCAAATGCGGTTCGAGAGGCCTACGGTGGGACGGACGTAAGCTGGGTAATTCAGGAAAAACAGCTTGGCACGGGCCATGCCGTCTTGTGCGCCGCGGCGACGTTCAAGGACTTTGACGGCGACATCGTCATTTTGAGCGGTGACGTGCCGCTGATTCGAGAAGAGACTCTGCGCGAGATGGTTGGGCATCATCGTAATCGGCGCGCCGCGGTCACGCTACTTACGACCGTGTTAGACGAACCTAAAGGTTATGGCCGTATCCTGCGCGATGGGAAAGGTGCGATTACCGCCACCGTCGAAGAGAAGGACGCCAGCGAGGCGCAGCGCAAAGTCCGCGAGATCAACGCCGGGGTTTACGTGGCTTCGGCATCGTTTCTTTTTGCCGCGTTGGACCGCATTAACAACGACAATCAACAAGGCGAATACTATTTGCCGGATATCGTCGCCATCGCTCTCGGCCAGGGCAAGAAGGTCGAGACCGTGCAGGCGAGCGATAGCCGCGAAGTGATGGGAATAAATAGCCGAGAGGAGCTCGCTTTCATGGAAAAAAACTTGCGCCAGAGCATCAATAAGAAATGGATGGCGGCGGGAGTCACCTTCAAAGACCCGGATACTACTTACATCGAAGAGAGTGTGACGATCGGGAAAGACACGGTGATCGGCCCCAATACCCATCTCCAGGGAAAAACGACTATTGGCGAACGCTGTCAGATCGATGGCAGCGCTTTTATTACCGATATGGAGATCGGCGATGAAGTTCTTTTAAAATTCTCCGTCGTGCTAACCGGAAGCCGCATCGATCGAGGCGCTATTATTGGACCATTTGCCCATCTGCGGCCAGGAACCCATCTGGGCCGTAACGTTCACATCGGCAATTTCGTCGAGGCCAAGGCCGCGCAGGTTGGTGATGGCACCAAGGCCAACCATCTCACGTATCTTGGTGATGTGACCATCGGCCGCGATACTAACATCGGCGCCGGCACGATCACGTGCAACTACGACGGCTTCCAAAAATATAAAACCACGATCGGCGATCGCGTGCAGGTGGGCAGTGACACGACGTTGGTGGCGCCGATTTCCTTAGGCGACGATGTTTACGTCGCCACGGCGAGCACCGTGCGCCACGACATTCCGGCGGGAGCTTTGGTATTCAATGATCGTGAAGAGCGCGTGCGCGAAGGCTGGACCGAAGAAAAGCGCCGTAAGATGAAAGGAAACAAGAAATAATGTGCGGAATCGTCGGATACATCGGGCATCGAGAAGCAGCGCCGCTGATACTGGAAAGTTTAAGAAAACTCGAATACCGCGGTTACGACTCCGCTGGGATCGCCGTATTGCACGACGGCCAAGTGTCGATACGCCGCTGCGAGGGCAAGTTGAGCAATCTGGAATCGATGCTGCACCGCCAGCCGATGAGTGGAACGGTTGGCATCGGCCACACGCGCTGGGCGACCCATGGCCGACCGTCAGAAACCAACGCCCATCCGCACAGCGCCGGCGACGTCGTGGTCGTGCACAACGGCATCATCGAAAACTATCTCGAGCTCAAAGAGCAACTGGCCAAGCGCGGCACCCATTTCAGCTCCGAGACCGATACCGAGATCGTCGCTCATCTCGTTGCCGAGAAAATCCAGCGC
>JBEVIO010000492.1:0-5220 GCA_040510635.1 Binatia bacterium
ACGTTCACTCCTACAGCAAGGTCAACAGTCCCTTTAACCAGGCTCAACCGAAGTTCAAAAAAACTCTGGAAGTGAAAATCGAAAAACCGGAAATGATCGAGGTCAAGTGTGACGTGCACGGCTGGATGCATGGCTGGCTGGTCGCGACCGAGAATCCATACTTTGCCGTGACCGATAACTCCGGCAGTTTCAAGCTCACCGACGTGCCGGCGGGAACCTACAATGTGGAAGTTTGGCAGGAGAAGCTCGGCAAGAGCAGCCAGAAAGTTACTGTCAAGGCGAAAGAAGAGGCAAAGGTCAACTTCGAAATCGCCGGCAAATAATCGCGGTTTATTCGTCTAATGCGCGGCGCTCAAAGTTTGGGCGCCGCGCTTTTTTTAGTTTGCAGACGCGTGACTCTGCCGGCACAGACCTATCTGTTCTCCACCCGATTTTTAAAAAAATTCCACGCCCGCTCCAAATCCACCGGCGGTAGCGCTTCGACTTGCCGCTGCTTCGCTTCATCGAGTGCCAGAGGAATCGGTGTGCCGATTTGCAACGCGCCGTGAAGGATCGCCGCCGCTTCTTCCAGATAGATTGCCATCATGACTGCTTCGGGGATCGTTCTGCCGACGGTTACTTGACCGTTGCCGCGCAGAAGGATAGCCGGTTTGTCGCCGAGGGCGTGAGCCACTTCGTCACCGAGTTGGGCCGTCGATATCAGGTCCGGTGTTTTGAACACAGGCACGCCGCCGGCGAAAAAGCTGCCGTGATTGTGCACCGGTTCGAGTTTGCGGTCGGTCACCGAGAAGATATTCGCCATACGCGCATGGATGCGCGTAATCGCATGCACGCGCGGCTTAGCTTTCATGATCGCCGTATGCAGCCAAGCTTCGAAGGGCGCTGGATGGATGCCTTCGACAATTTCACCGCGCAGATTCAAGGTGAGAAGGTCGGTTTCCTGGAGCAGGGCGAGACTGATGCGCGGTGTCATGAGGAAGAGATCCGTATCCGGCAGGCGCGCGCTGACGTGGCCAAAGCCCTCGACCAGTTTTTGCTGCGCGAGGATTAGACAGGCGCTGACGACGTCCTGTTTTAAGAGCTTGAGCGTGTCCATGGCGCTCCTCCTTTGAAATTGGCAATTTTTACGCTATATTACGTTCGTCCGTTTTTATTTCAAAGGAAAAGCGAGTCGCTCATGAAGGTGAAGGTTGAATCTCAATCCGACTCTAAGGGACAAGAAAGCCCTACCCGCTTTACGCTCGGAACGCGAATCATTCAAGTCGAAGCGTGCGTGGATCGCTGGCACGGCGAGCAGGCATGTTATTTTCGCGTTCTCGGGAGCGACGAAAACTCCTACATCCTGAAGGGTCCCTTGGAAGACGGTTCTTGGGACTTGGTCTCATTTACGCACAAGGACTCCCGGGGCACAGAGTTGGAATACGAAGGCAAAAGGGAGCTGCAGTAAAACACCTTCCATCCTTCCTTGTCGTTCTGTTTTGGTCGAGAAACCTCTCAAAGTCGAGGGCCAATTGGTATTTTTGGCGTTGAGGTAACGCGGATGCCGGAGCAACATTTGGTCGCTGTCGTGGGCGCGGGACCCGCAGGGATTTACGGGGCGCGGAAACTCGCTGAGGCGGGCCATCGCGTCGTTCTGCTCAACCGCGATATCAAACCCGGTGGCTTGGCCGAATACGGCATTTATGTAGAGAAAGAGAAGATGAAAACAGGACTGCGCAAGCAGTTTAAGAAAATTCTTGCGGATCCGAAGGTTTTTTATCTCGGCCACGTGACCGTCGGACAAGACCAAGCGTTGACATTGAACGAGCTAAGAACGATCGGTTTCGGCGTCATCGTCGTAACCGCCGGCGCGCAGGGCACAAAGAAATTAGGCATCGAAGGCGAAGATACACTCGGCGTGTATCACGCGAAGGACGTCGTCTATCACTATAATTCTCTGCCGCCGTTTAGCCAGAGGACTTTCGAGATCGGCCGGCGGGTCGCGATTATCGGCATGGGCAATGTCATGGTCGATATCGCCAATTGGCTGCTCAATCTCAAAAAGATCGATCAGGTTGTCGTCGTGGCGCGCCGTGGACCACTCGAAAAGGCTTATGACGACAACGAGTTCGAATATATCGAACCGTACCTCGACAATGCCGACATGAAACAAGAAATCGAACGGATCGCGCCGCATCTCGCAGCCGTCGGACAAAACGTCGACGAAATCATGAAAAAATTTGTCAAGCAGGGCGACCCCGCCGAAGGCCGTCGTCTGACGTTTCGCTATCTCTGCTCGCCGACAAAGGTCATCGCCAACGACCAAGGCCGTGTCGCTGCGCTCGAGGCCGAAGAAAACGAAATGATTCTTCAGGACGGTCGGACGGTGGCCAAGGGCACCGGCAAGACCCGCCGGATCGAAGTCGACTGCGTGATCTACGCGATCGGCGATCAGGTCGACGCGGCGCTCGGTTTGCCGTTTTCACGGGGGGCGTTCGTGACCAACCCGGAAAAGCTTGCCGGTGATCCCAATCCCGCGGCATATCAGCCGTACGATCCGGAAACCAAGAAAGCGCTCGACGGCATTTTCGTCGCGGGCTGGTCGCGCAACGCGAGCGTCGGCCTGGTCGGCGTCGCCAAGCAAGACGCCGAGCGCGGCATGAAGGTCGTAAACCAGTACCTCGCAAGCAAAGAGGGCCTCTCGAGCGGTGACATGGAAGCGAAAATCGAAGCGCTGATCG
Organism: Binatia bacterium; assembly: GCA_040510635.1. GTDB lineage: Bacteria > Desulfobacterota > Binatia > UBA9968 > UBA9968 > DP-20. Next base: position 2,721 of record JBEVIO010000492.1, read on the forward strand.
AGCTGCTGCACAAAAAAGGCGCTTCAGTAGTGACCAAAGAAGATATCGAACGGCTCGAAAGCGCCGAACAAGAAGAAGCCCGCGCGCGCAAAACCTGGGACTTCAAATACATCAGCGACGACAAGATGCTCGAAGTCATTGCGGCGCGCAAGGCGGCGAGGTAGGGCGCGCGATTAAAACATTCGTTCCATACCTAGAAGAAGCCGGAAGTGTCACTCGCACTTCCGGCTTTTTATTGGCGCGGTGATTTTTGCGCTCGTCTCCGAAAGATTCGCTTACGTCATGATCCTGCCGCCGTTCACATGGATCGTTTGTCCCGTCATGTGTTTGGCTGCGTCGCTGGCGAGAAAGGCGACGGCTTCGGCGACATCTTCCGGCGCGCCGGCATGGCCGATCGGAATTCTCTTCGCTGCGGCTTCCCATTCGGTGTCGGTGTAACTTGCTCGGACCCGCGGCGTTGCGATCCGTCCCGGTGCGACGGTGTTGACGCGCACGCCGCAGGTCGCCAATTCGAGCGCTAGCGATCGGGTCAGACCGAGAATGCCGGCTTTAGCCGCGGCGTAGGCGGAGCGCCCGGCGTCGCCGCTGAAGCCGATATCGGATGAGATGTTCACGATGGCGCCATTTTTTTGCTGTTTCATGACACCGACCACTGCACGGCAGCAAAGAAACGTGGAGGTGAGGTTTGCGTCGATGACGGCTTGCCAGTGCGCGAGGGGGAAGTCTTCCAGTTGGTGGCGATGCAGGCTGCCGCCTGCGACGTTGACGAGGGCGTCGACGCGGCCGTGCGCGGTGATGATTTTTTCAAAGGTCGCATCGACCGCGGCTTCTTTGGTCAGGTCGGCTGGAAAAAACGACGGCTCGACGCCGCGCCTGCGCCATTCGCCGGCAAGCTGTTGCCCGGCTTGATCGTCCAGATCGATCAAAATTAACTTGTATTCGTCCTTGCCGAAGCGCTCGGCTACGGCTTGGCCGATCCCTCCGGCGCCTCCCGTTACGACGGCGATTTTGCTCATCTGTGTCCCCCTCAGATTCTCTCACTGTTTCACTATCGCGCGCGGTGGTTCTGGGTCAATCGCCGCCTGGTTGTCTCGGCTCTGGCGTCAGCCATTCGCAAACAAAAACTCTAATGTTGCACTCTAGAACCTTCGCGCATCGCCTCTTGCCAAGCCGATGTTGCTTCAATAGAATCCGAAACGTTTTCTTGATCTGCTGCAAACTTTTTTGAAGGAGGCTGCACCATGGCGGATAAAGCGATCGAGGTTTTGTTAAACGAAAAAAGAAACTTTCCACCGCCTAAAGAATTCACGAAATCGGCTAACATCAAAAGCGCAGGCGTGTTCATCGCCGCGCGCAAAAACCCGCAAGCGTTCTGGGCCAAAGCGGCCAAGGAGCTTGATTGGTTCAAGCCCTGGAAAAAGGTCTTGGAGTGGAACACGCCGTGGGCGAAGTGGTTCATCGGCGGCAAGCTCAACGCTTCCTACAATTGTCTCGATCGCCATGTCAACTCCGGACGAAAAAATAAGGCGGCGATTATTTGGGATGGCGAGCCCGGCGACGAGCGTGTATTGACATATCGCGACGTGTGGCGTGTGGTGAACAAATTCGCCAACGTGCTCAAAAGACTCGGCGTCAAAAAAGGCGACCGGGTCTGCCTCTATATGGGTATGATTCCCGAGCTCGTGATCGCCATGCACGCCTGCAATCGCATCGGCGCGCCGCACAGCGTGGTATTCGGCGGATTCAGCGCCGAAGCCTTGCGTGGCCGCATCAACGACGCTCAAGCCAAAGTGCTCGTTACCGCGGACGGCGGCTACCGGCGCGGCACGGTGGTGCCGCTTAAAAAAAATGCCGACGAAGCGCTGACCGACGCGCCGTCGATCGAGCATGTTGTCGTGGTCAAAAGGATCCGCGCCGACTCCGGCGCGCATATGAAAGAAGGCCGCGATTTGTGGTGGGATGATGCGATGGCCGAAGCGCCGCTATGGTGCGAGCCCGAACACATGGACAGCGAAGATATGCTCTACATCCTCTACACAAGCGGCACTACCGGAAAACCCAAAGGGATCGTTCACACTACCGGCGGCTATCTTACCGGTGTCACGCTCGCGAATAAGTGGATCTTCGACATGAAAGAAGACGATGTCTTCTGGTGCGCGGCGGATATCGGCTGGGTAACCGGCCACACGCACATCGTGTACGGGCCCATGGCCAACGGCGTCACGCAAGTGATGTATGAAGGCACGCCGGATTGGCCGGACAAGGACCGTCTGTGGCGCATCGTGGAAAAATACGGCGTGACGATTTTTCACACCGCGCCGACGGCGATCCGAACCTTCATGCGCTGGGGCACGGAATTTCCCGGCAAGCATGACTTGAAAAGCTTGCGGCTGCTCGGCAGCGTCGGCGAGCCGATCAATCCGGAAGCATGGGTGTGGTACCACAAATATATCGGCGGCGGGCGTTGCCCCGTGATGGACACCTGGTGGCAAACGGAGAC
>JBEVIO010000493.1:0-3185 GCA_040510635.1 Binatia bacterium
GCCCCGTGATCACTTCGATTGCGCCCGCGACGCCGAAGAGAGAGCTGAGCAACGCCGCGGTTCCTTTGCCGTCGACACCGCCGAACCAGCCAAAAACCTTCTGCGCGCCGTGGCAAACGAAGAGCAAACCAACGACGATACGCATCAACGCGTAGGCGTAGGGACTGGAGCTATCAAGCCATTTCTCCACAGTGAGTTACTTTCCTTTCTTGTTTTATTCCCGAGGGCGTCCGTCCGATTCCGAGACGTTTTGGACGACTTGAACGATTTGAACTGCTTGAACCACCGAAGTTAGAAGCCAATGCCGATACCCACACCGAAGCCGCGGCGAAAATCGCGGTCGCGGTTAAATTCGCGCTGCTGATCAGTCCGCACCTTGTCGACCTCCTCTTCCATTTGTTTGCCCACCCATTCAGCGCTTTCGATGATATCTTTGTCTGGAGCCATTTTTTCCGCTTCGAGCAGCGGGCGAGCTCTTTCTATTTCCTTGCGAATCTCGCCGTTCGGATCCCAGAAGGCGTTATACAGAGTAGTGCGGTTCAAATATTCTATCCAGTCGGCGATATTCTTCATGCCCGTTTGAATCTGCTCCCGCCCCTGGGGCTGCTCTCCGCTGCGGAGCATGACCAAGCCCAAATAGAGTTGCGCCATCGCGTCGTCCTGATAAACGGAGAGGCCGCGCTCTAAAGATCGCCGGGCCTCGGGAAACTGCCCGAGGGCATATTGAGCACGTCCGATGTAGGTCCAGACAGTCTCACGGAAGCTCATGGACGAATAAATGTAGTTGGGATCGCTATCCGCAGCCGGTTGCAAGTACACAAGCGCCGATTGGGGGTCGTTGGAAAGAAGCGCGCGCCGGCCGGACTGGACCTGCCCCACCGTCTGAAATGACGCGCAGCCCGTGATGAGCAAAAACATGATCACTGCCAGCCATGGGAGTTCGCGCATATGAAAAAGGCTAGTATTCAGCTGGGACGAAGTCAACGACGGCGGACCGGGTTTGCGTTCAAATCGTTCAAATAGTTCAAGCCGTTCAAAGCGTCGGTGCTCGGCTCGTTAATCAAGATGTCCGATTCTTAGAACGGCTTGAACAGCTTGAACGACTTGAACAAACACGCCGGGCAATCATACAACTGCCTGTGTTTCAGCCCGTCGCCGGCCTGATTTGGTCATTGCCAGGTTTTCTTGGGTGCGCCCTAGCCAAACGCTGTTGAACAACCAGAGAAGCGAAAGGGGAACCGCGACGACGGAGATCCCGGTCATGCCTAGACCGGCGAATCCGAGTGCGGCGTAAGCCCAGGCGCCGAGCTGATCGCCGGTTCGATAGATCACGGTATCGATGAAACTTTTCGCTTTGTACTTATCCTCCCGCGCAACGACGGTAAACAGCACTTCGCGCGTCGGGCGGGCAAAGGCGAAATTGCCGGCGCGCCGTAGCACCTGATAGATCACCAGCACAATCATGATCGGCGCCAACGCCAAACCGGTGAAACCGATGACGCTCAGCGCGGGCAGCATGGCTAGCGTAAAACCGACGCCGAGGACGCGCAGAACCTTCCCGGTCACAAAGAGCTGCGCTCCCAACGTAAGAACGTTGACCCACAGATCGACGCGAGCAAAGAAAGCCGTGCGCGCGCCACGGTCGGCGAAGCCCTGCTTGGCGATCTCGGCCTGCTGAAAATAGAGAAAAGTGGACGTAATGGTAAAGAGCAAAATGTATAGGCCGAGGTTGGCCAGGTAGGGAGACTTAAATGCGTGGATGACGCCCGCTAGGATCGACCCGCCGATGGGCGGCTCATCGACCCGCGCCGCGGGCCGGCGGTGCAGTGCGTCCGACAAGCGCGACAGGCGCCGCACGCTGAAGACCGCCAGCTCGAGAAGCAACGCCGACCCGAGCAGTAGATATGTCGCCGGGACATCCTTCGCGAAAGCAGCGGTTAGACTCGATCCCATGATGCCGCCGAGAGTCGCGCCGGCGGCGATGAAACCGAACAGCCGTTTGCTCTGTTCGGTATCAAAGACATCGACCATCACGGCCCAGAACACCGACACCACGAAAAGATTGAAAACGGATGCCCAGATAAAAAAAGCGCGCCCGATCCAAATGTTTTGTTCGGCCGATGCCCCATGAAGAAGCAGGATGAAAAGCAGCAGATTGGCGCCGAAGAAGCGATACGTGAGTGCGATGAAGCGGATGCGCGGCAGCTTGGCCACCAGCGCCGCGAAGGGCGGGTTCACGGCAATCATGCCGAGCAGCGTGCCGGTGAAAAGCCACTGGAGATTATCCACGCCGCCAGCAACGCCCATCTCATCGCGAATGGGACGAAGAATATAATAGGAACAAAGTACGGCGAAGATATAGAGCCACGACCAACCGAGCGCCCGCAACTCCGCCGGGCGCACGTCGATCATTCGTTTCAGCAGCCGGTAAACCGATCCGCCTTCCGCTTGCAGCGCGGCTTCAGATTCGCTCATGATTTTCTCTTAGCCGTCAGACGGACCGTCGCTTTAAAAAACCTTCGATAATGTCAGTTTGGATAGTCTTGAAACGTTGAACCTTGAACCGAGTTCCGAACGTTTCGTACGTCTTAACGTTTTGAACGGCTTGAACGATTTGAACGTTTTGAACCATTCATAAATTATCGATAAACTGCTCCATGCGTTTGCGCATCGCAGCATCGGGCAAGCGACCGCGCGCGGCTCCGACGTTATCGACGACGTATTCGGCTCGTGCCATGCCGGGCACGGCACAGGTCACGGCGGGATGGGAGACGATGTATTTCAGGAAAAACTGCGGCCACGACGCGCAGTCGAATTCGGCCGCCCAATCCGGCAATTTTTTGCCTTCTACGGCTTTGAATAGCCGCCCCCGGCCAAAGGGCAAATTGATCATTACAGCCATGCCGAGATCTCCCGCCAGCGGAATGATCCGTTGGCCGGCATCGCGGTTATCGAGCGCATAATCGACCTGGATGAAGTCGAGGGTTTCTTTCTTCATGGTTTGCTCGAATTCGCCGTACTGGTTGTCAAACGACGTCGTGATACCGACGTAGCCAATGCGCCCAGCCTGCTTCATCTCGCGCAGAGTCGCCAACTGGGTTTGTGTGTCGAGCAAATTATGCACCGCGATCAGATCGATCTTGTTGGTGCGGTATCTCTTGAAGGACTGCTCGATGATAGCGAGG
>JBEVIO010000494.1:0-6850 GCA_040510635.1 Binatia bacterium
AAAAAACGATGTTGCTTCCTAATGAATATTCCGGTGCGACGTCGGGCAGTTGAACTTCGAAGAAAATCAGCGCGGCGACCATCAAAGCCGTGATGAGAATGACGATTCCTTCGCGGCGCCGCCGTTTGGCCTCCTCGACTTTGAGGCTTTCTTCGAGGAATTTTGCCGGATTCGCTGCTTCCATTCGGATTTGGTCTGATTCGAGGCCGAGCGGTTTGAAAAAATTCTACCTGCGAAAAAAATAAAGGACAAGCGAAATGATGATACTGATCACGATACAAGTGGTGATCGGAAAATAGAACGTGAAGCGGTCTTTTTGAATGGAAATATCTCCCGGCAAATGGCCGAACCAGGGCACCTTGCCGGCCAGCATAAAAATCACTCCGACAAGCACCAGGAGCAGTCCGAGATAGACCAGCGTCTTGCCAAATCCATCCATGAGCCTAACCCTTGCATTCGTTTGCGAGGCACGGCATCAAGACCATCAAAACAAGCTCGGCTGTTTGCGTGGATTGTTGGCGCCGGCGTCTTTTTGTTGCCGGCCAAAATGATTGAACGCCAGCGCGGTCGCCACTCGTCCACGCGGTGTTCGTTGGATAAACCCTGCTTGGATGAGAAAAGGCTCATAGACGTCTTCGATCGTATCCTTTTCTTCACCGATGGCAGCGGACAAGGTCTCGACCCCAACGGGTCCACCGGCGAATTTGTCGATCAACGTGAGCAGCAGCATCGTATCCATTTTGTCGAGTCCGAGCCGGTCCACTTCGAGCATGAGCAGGGCTTCGTCGGTCAGCCGCCGGGTGATGGTGCCGTCGCCTTTGACCTGGGCGTAGTCGCGGACCCGGCGCAACAGGCGGTTGGCGATGCGCGGCGTGCCGCGTGAGCGGCCGGCGATCTCCGCGAGGCCGTCGCTTTCTTCGCGCACGCCGAGAATCGCCGCGGAGCGTTTGAGTATCTTCGAGAGCGCGGTGCTGTCGTAGAAATCCAGCCGATGAATATGGCCGAAACGATCGCGCAACGGCGAAGTCAAAAGGCCGGAGCGCGTCGTAGCGCCGACCAAGGTAAAGCGCTTGAGCGGGAGCTTGATCGAGCGCGCTGCCGGCCCCTGGCCGACCATGATATCGATTTGATAATCCTCCATCGCCGGATAGAGAACTTCTTCGACAACGTGATTCAGCCGGTGGATTTCATCGATGAAAAGGATATCGCCCTCTTCGAGGTTGGTCAGGAGGGCGGCAAGATCGCCCGGGCGCTCGACCACCGGACCGGAAGTGGCTTTGACGCTCACGCCCATCTCGCGCCCGATGATATAAGCGAGAGAGGTTTTTCCCAGCCCGGGCGGACCGTGAAAAAGGATATGGTCGAGCACGTCGTGGCGCGCCTGCGCCGCAGTGATGGCGACCCGGAGATTTTCCTTGACCGACTCCTGGCCGACGTATTCGTCAAAGCCGCGCGGCCGTAAGTTAATCTCAAAGGTTAAATCTTCGTCGATCTTGGTACCGCTGATCATGGCAGTAAAATGGCGTCGTCGATCATCGAACCCGTCACGGGCTCAAATGCCGCAGGCTTTCCTTCAATACCGTCTCCAATGATTGCTCGCCGCGTTTGAGAACCTCGCGGACCATTTTCTCGGCGTCAGGTCTTTTATAGCCCAGATTAACCAGCGCCGATACCGCATCGAGCAAAATTTGCGAGCCGCCTTCGAGCCTCGCGCCCTCAGTGGCGGCTGGCGCCAGAGTGGCAATCCGATCCTTGAGCTCGACGATCAGACGCTCCGCCAGTTTGCGCCCGACCCCTGGAATCGCGACCAGACGACCCTGATCGCCCTCTCGCAAGGCGCGTTTCAATTCCGTCGCCGCGATGCCGGATAAAATGTTGATGGCTAATTTCGGCCCGATGCCGGACACATTGATCAAAAGCAGAAACATCTGCTTTTCGGCGAAGTCTTGAAAACCGAAAAGCTGCAACGCGTCTTCGCGCACATGGGTGTGGATCTGTAAGCTCAGCGGTGCGCCGATTTCCGGTAACTGATAAAAAACGTTCAGCGGAATCAATACCTGATAGCCCACGCCGCCGACGTCGACGATGACTTCGCCGGGAATCTTCTGGGCTAAAGTGCCGCTAATTTGCGCGATCACGTCGGGATTTCGAATGCGCCAACCGAACGTCTTTCGCCGCAACCCTCAGCGGCGCGGCGTGTCGAGATAGTTGCGCCAACTGGCTGCTTTGACTCGCCCGTTCAACGACCGAACCACCAAGTTCTGAAATGTCCGCCGATGAATGTGGCAAATCGCCACCGCCAGCGCATCAGCCGCGTCGGCCCGCATCGGACCGCGCAAACCGAGCAGCACGTTGACCATTTTTTGCACCTGTTCTTTGGTTGCCTGGCCATAGCCAACCACGGCGACCTTTATTTCCGCGGCCGAGTACTCGGCAAGGCTTACTTGATTTTGCGCCGCCGCCAGCAAGGCCACGCCGCGTGCCTGACCGAGCTTGAGAGCGCTTTGCACGTTACGCGAAAAAAAAACCTTTTCGATGCTTACCGCGGCGGGCTGATACCGGTCCATGATCTCTTGCAGGCCGCGATAGATCTCGCTCAAACGCGCCCCCAGAGCGATCGAATTGGCGGGGCTGACGGTGCCGTGCGCGACGTGGCGGAGCGCGTTACCGGCGGTCTCGATCAGTCCCCAGCCGGTATGGATGGATCCGGGATCGATGCCAAGAATGATTTCCCGATGGGGCCGGCCGGCGCCGCTCTTTGACAGGGGCGCCACGAGCCTAGCTCGCCTTCTCCATCAGCTCGGTGGGAATATTGAAATTCGCGGAGACGCTTTGAACGTCATCATGATCTTCCAGTTCTTCGGTGAGTTTGAGGATCTGCTCGACATGCTTGGCGTCAACATCGACGCTGTTCTTTGGCACCAGGGTCACCTGCGCGCTCGCCGCGGCGATCTTTTCCTGATCCAACCGGTCTTTGACCGCGGCGAAGTCTTCCGGGCTGGTCACCACTTCGAATAATTCATCCTCATCGCGCACATCTTCCGCGCCGGCGTCAAGCACGATACTCATCAAGCGGTCTTCGTCGACTTGGGCTTTGTCGATGGCGATCAAGCCCTTCTTATCGAACATCCAAGAGACGCAGCCGGTCTCGCCTAAATTACCGCCATGTTTGGTAAAGAGCCGGCGAATCTCGGAAACGGTGCGGTTTTTGTTGTCGGTCAAAACCTGCGCGATAATCGCCGCGCCGCCGGGGCCGTACCCCTCGTATTGAATCTCTTCGTAAGTTACTCCTTCGAGATCGCCGGTACCCTTCTTGATGGCACGATCGATGTTGTCACTCGGCATGCTGTTGCTGCGCGCAGTCAACACCGCCGTGCGCAGCCGCGGATTGGCATTGATGTCACCGCCGCCCATGCGCGCCGCCACCGTGATTTCCTTGATGAGCTTGGTGAAGATCTTGCCCTTCTTCGCGTCCTTTGCGGCCTTTTTATGCTTAATCGTGCTCCACTTCGAATGACCCGACATAAATAAACCTTCCCTTCAAAATCGCAGTTAAACTAGCACAATCGCCACGGCGGGTAAACCGCGCGCCGACCATAAAGAGTGGCCCCTCTTCGTTGCCACGCCGCTCCAATCGACCGCCGAAAGCATCCAACCCTGTCGTCTCGAACGCTTTTGAGCGAAACCGACTTTTTTCGCGCGACGCTTTCGGCTATATTCCAAAAAATGACGCATGCAGACACGGCAAAATCCGACGCGATCGGCGCTGGCTCATTGCTCCGCCGCGCGACCACTCCGTGTCTGTTTCTTCTCATAGTCATCTTCGGCTGCGCCGTGCCGCCGGCCAAAGTCCGTGTAACACCGCCGCCCGAGGGGCGCCTTAGCCAGGTCGGTATCGCTTCCTGGTATGGCCCTGGGTTTCACGGCAAAACAACCACCAGCGGCGCCATCTATAATCAGTACGAGCTCACTGCGGCGCACCAAACGCTTCCCCTCGGCACGCGGGTCATGGTCACCAACTTAGAAACCGGCAGCGCCACCGAAGTAACGATTAACGATCGCGGACCTTTTGCCAAGAACCGCATCATCGATCTTTCCTACAGCGCCGCCGAGGCAATCCATATGATTGGACCCGGAACGGCGCTGGTTCGCGTCGACATCATCGACAGCCCCAGGCTACTGCAAGCGATTCGCGGCTCGCTCGATTACACGCTGCAACTCGGCTCTTTTTCCCAACTGGAAAACGCCCATCAGTTGCGCGATCGGGTCGCCAATTCCTTCACCGACGTGAGCATCGCGCTACTGCAGTCGAAAGACACCACCTACTACCGAGTGCAACTCGGCAGCTTTACAAATCGCGCCGACGCGGAAGCGCGTGCACGCCAGGTTGCCCAAGCCGGTTACTCGGTCATTGTCATGGAGAAGTAGGTGGATGAATCAATCCGGTTAAAACTTCCAGCAACGTTACGTCGTCTGCTCGCCTCTCCGCGCCGGTTGTTGTTTCCTATCATCGCGCTTAGCGGCTGCTTCGCACCAGAGCCAAAACCACTTTCTACCCCCTCGCCGGATGCAATCAGGGAATTGGCCAGGAGCGTGGCTGAGTGGCGCCAATTGCCGCTCGACCGGCCCGTTCGGCTGCAAATCCAACCTGGCGGAGCGGAGACAGAGCCAAATCTTTTTGCCACCTCTTTTAACGGGCCGTCTCAGGCGCAACTCGAACAAGCGTACAAGGCGATCGGCTTATTGCCGGATCACGTCGATTTCAGCACTGCTTTGGCGGAATACCGAAAAATTGTCCAGCTAATTAGTTACGATGGACGCCAAGACCTAGTCATCCTATCGACCAACGCCGCGCGTCTCGCCGCGCCGTTGGCGACGAGCAACCCTGCCGCTGCTCATGAACTGCCCGCCGTCATCGGCGTCATGCGCGCATTGCAAGAACGTCACTTCAATTGGCGCGAAAGAATTGACTCCAGCGCGTTTGATGATCGCCGCATGGCTCTACGCGCGGTGGCAACGGGAGATGCTTTGCTCGCGGCGCTGAGCCGCGATGCTGGAAAAAAGCTGACACCGGCAAATTTGGCGGTTCTGCCGCAAATCGCCGCCGAAGTCGATCGGTTGGCATGGCGTCTGCCGGTCTTCCTGCGCCAGCAGGCAAGCTTTCCGTACCGCGACGGCGGACAATTCGTTTACTGGGCATTGGCCGCCAAGGGCTGGCAAGGCGTCAACGCTCTCTACGCCGATCCGCCGCGCACCACGGCGCAGGTGCTTCACCCGGAAAAATATTTTATCGAGCGCGACCATCCAACGCATTTTTTTCCGGCAGCGTTGCTGCGCCGGCTAAAGACAAATTCGCTGGTCGAAGACAGCATCGGCGAATTGTCGATTCGCGCCCTGCTCGAAGGCGAGCATGCGCAAAAATATGCCGCCGACACGGCGGAAAAATGGCGCGGCGACCAACTTTTCTCGCTTCAGAACGACGCCGATCTCAATACTTTTTGGTTCAGTTCCTGGGGCAGCGAAACGGCTGCTGAAGAATTTGTCCGAGCGTACCGGAAAGTCATCGAGAACCGGCAACGGCTACGTTTCGATCGGGTGGCGCAAGCCAAAGACCTCGCGCTTATCGGCACGGCGCGGAACGGGCGCGCCTGGCTGCTGCAGGTGCGCGGGCCCGTCGTGCTGGTCGTGCAAAGCGCGACAGCAAATCGCGCCACCGAGTTTGCCGAAGAAGCTTGGAAAGATTTAGAGACCGAAGCCGAACCGACGGTCGTTCGATTCGAATCGGCCAGGCGACCGGTCAATTTTCGCTGACGAGCACGTATCGATCGGCTTCTTTCTGGACTCGGCCCTCGCGCATCAGCTTTTCCAGGTGGGCCTGCACGGAAAACTCCGCGACCCGCCGCAGCGCCGCCGATACGTCGATGTAAATCGCCTGCGTAACATCGCCGATCGTATTTTGCCCACTGCGCAGCGCGGCCAACACCTGCTGCTCGCGCTCGATGCGGTGTTTGATGTACTCGCGAATCTTCGCTTCGGGTTTGCCGATGAGCGGGCCGTGACCCGGCAGGATCAGGCTGATATTGAATCCGAGCAGCCGCTCGAGCGTTTTCATATAGTCGGTCATGTTGCCGTCGGGCGGATGAATCACGGCAGTGCCGTAGCCGAGGATATTGTCGCCGCTGAACAGCACCTGATCGCTGCCTTCGTAGAAACAGCAGTGACCGGACTCGTGGCCTGGCGTGTGGAGCACGTGGAGCTCACCGTCGCCGAAAGAAATCCGGTCATTGTCGTCGTACTGAAAGTCTTCACCGCCGAGATAGCCCTTACGCGAGCGATGAATGCCGAGCTTGGCGCCGCAGCGTTTGCGCAGCGCCAGCGCGCCGCTGCAATGATCGCTGTGAATATGCGTGAGCAATATTTTGTCGATCTTTTTAATGCCCATCGCCTCGGCCTGTTCGATGATGCCGTCCATGTTCGAATCGTCGCTCAGCGCGACGTCAATGACCAGGCCGGTGTCTTTCCCGACCACGTATTGATTGGTCCCTTGCAAAGTCATGATGCCTGGGTTATTGGCCGTGAACTTTCCGATAAAATCCGGTGTCGCCATGGCAGTCCCTTCAGCGGCCGTCCCAATGCCGCGAAAAATTGAATCGACAAGAAAAAGCGCCAGCGAGGTTTTACCCAATGCCGCCAGCGCTTCACGTCGTGTAATCACGAAAGTTGTGCAATTGCGAAAGATTTTTTCACCACGAAGAGCACGAAGGTTTCAGATATCAAACTCTTAAACTTCGTGTCCTTCGTGGTGACTTCTGTAATTCAGTTCGCCAGCAATTGCCGCAACACGTATTCG
>JBEVIO010000495.1:0-4441 GCA_040510635.1 Binatia bacterium
TGGTCTCGGCAATCATGCCGCGCTCTTCCGGCGAGGCGTTGTACGTGTGAATCAACTGGACGTCGGGACCGAGCAGGTTGTCCTTGTAGAGCATCTCGATGCGGCGAAATTTTTTGATCTCGCCGAGAGAGCGGCCGGCATGTTGGGTAATCGGTAAGCCGATACTGCGGGCAAATTCCCATTCCTTTCGATAAACCTCCGGCGGCGTGTCGCCGGCGCCGCGTGATGCAAACCCCATGGTGAGAAGTCCGTCATTCGATGCGCCGAACCATTCCCGTTTCACGCGGGCAATATCGTTGAAGTCGGCGGTCTCTTTCGGTTTGAGCTGTAAGTTGCGGCTATAGCCGTAAGAGAAACGCGCACGAATTCCACAGTCGCGCAGAGCCCGCAAGTCGGCATCGGCGTAAGCGCCGGAAATGATATTGTGCGACCAATCGTGGATCGTCGTCAGACCGGAGTTGATCGCCTCTGTGATGCCTAACTTGGCGCTGTTGTACGCGTCCTCCGGCGTCATGACGGGGCCGAGACGGCTCATCACCGGGAAATAGTCGAAGTCACCGTCGGCGACGATGCCGCGAGCGAAGCTACCCCAAAGGTGGAAATGAGTATCGATGAAGCCGGGCAAGGCGATGCGGTTGCGGCCGTCGATTTCTTCGGCGCCCGGCGCATTGAGCTTTGGGCCAACGGCGACTAAGGCGCCGTTACGGACGTGAACGTCGCCGTTGGGAATATCGCCCAACTTGCTGTCCATGGTTACCACGTAGGCGTTGCGCACGACGTACTCGCCGCGTGACGGCAGCTTGCCGGAACCACGCTCCGCTGTCGACAGTCGCGCTCTTTGTGGTGAATTTGCCGCACAGGCGGAAAGTCCCACGGCGCCGAGGGCGGCGACCGCCTCGATAAAATTACGCCGGCTTATTTGGTTCGCTTTAGCCACGATCGCTCTCCTTGTTCGGCGCTACCGGCAGCCAGCCGGAACTATTTTGTTCCGGAAAATTTATAAATAGCTGGTCGCAGAGTAGTAAATCCGCTTGCGAGTCGTCAAGAAAATAGCAAGGGAAAACTTTTCAACGGGTCTCGGAAAAATCGGATCGATCGGCTCCCGTTGCGGGGTTTGCTACCGATCTCTTTCGCGCCACATGTACCAGATCGGCGTGCCGATGAGTTCTTCTTCGCGCCGAACCGCGAAGCCGAATTTTTCGTAGAACTTGACGTTCTCCGGTTTGTCGGTTTCGAGGTAGCCCGGGAGTTTTTCTTGCTGAAGATATTCGACGTAGCGATTCATCAGCGCCGTGCCCACGCCCTGGCCTTGGCTTTCGGGCGCGACGCCGAGGGGACCCAGATGGACATGCGGCTCATCGGGATCGAGACGGCACCAGCGGGCAAACCAGGCGATCACTTTTGGGTTCGCCGCACCGAGCGGTTTCAGCAAAGTTGCCATGGTGTTTGGGATCTCTTCCGGCGCCGGCAGGCAATAGGGCGATTCGTTGAAATGGACGTAGCCGCGAATCGCGCCGTTCACCGAAGCGACGTGAGCATGGCCGTTGAACATGTGGCGCAGACCGATGCGAAAGAACAATCGGTTCTGATCCATGCGCTCGGCCCCGAAAGCGGCGATGTGCAGCGGACTGGTGACGAAGGCGTCGGCGAGAATCGATTGCACCGTGTCCATGTCTCTTTCTCGATAATTTTCAACGAGGATCGTCATCGCCGGAGTCCCTGCACGAAATTCACAAGCTCTCGACGCCCTTGCCGATGGTTGCTTTGAACAGGGCGGCTAGGTCGGCGATTTCTTTCTGACCGTCGCCTGTGAAAGAGGAGCCGTGCATGGCGGCAAGAGTTTGTGGGTGCAAAAGAGCGAGTCTTTTCAAGGCGTCGTTCGTCTGCGCCGTGTAAGGCATATCGTGGGCCAGCGGACCGGAAAGATTTTCGAGGATTGCGTTTCTTGCGCGGCCGAGCGTGCTCGAGTCCGTTAAAGGTTCGGGATCTTCCGGTTGAAAAAATAGATCGGAACAGAACAGGATGCGCTGGACGCTTTCGAAAAATAAGCCCGCGTCCCAGCAGTGCGGCACATGCGGCGTGGCGAGAAATTGCAGGCGATAACGTCCGGTTTGGAGGATCTCGTTATCGGCCAACGCGCGCGCTGGCCGATCGGCGAAGTCGTTGACCATAACGACGGCGCCGACGAAACTGCAGACCGCCTGCGCCCGGGCCGCGACACTCAGCCATTCATTCAACGCGCCGCACTCGTCGGATTCGAAGTGGCTGAAGCCAATCCAACGGAGCTTGCCGGGATCGAGGATGGACGACACGCCTTCGAGGGTCGTTGGAAACATTTTCTTCATGCCCGTATGCATGATAAACGGCTCTTCGTCGGCGACGAGAAATTGATTGAATTGAATGCCGAACTCCGGATGAAAGGTGGAAATACGAGAAACGTTGGGGGTGATTTCTGTAACATTGCCTGCATGGCTTTTCTCCTTACTCGGCAAGAGCGAAGATTTAGGGTTCTCACAATTGAATAGCGCAACGTGCGAATGTTTCAAGCGGAGCCGCCAAGCAACGCGGCGGACTGGACATTTTTAGCGCGGGCGGGCTACGTTGTGTCGATATTGAAACCGATTTGTCGCCGCAGCATTTTCGAATGAGGTGATCCTCGATGGCGAAAAATATTTTTGTGAGCCTGATCTGTCTTATCGGGTTGGGCTGCGTCACCCGCGCCGACGGGCAAACGACCAAGCTCGTGGTCGCCTACGCCTCCCCCGCCGCGACGTTTTGTCCGGGCGTGATCGCCAAGCGCGAAGGGCTGTTTGCGCGCTACGGTCTAGACGTCGAGATGGTGCTGATGCAGGGCGCATCGACCTATATGCCGGCGCTGGCGAACGGCAATATCCAGTTTCTCTACGGCGGCGGCACGGCGGTGTCGCGAGCGATCGCGACGGGCGGCTTCGATTTCGTCGTGATTGCCACAGAGACCCGCTACGTGCCTTTGCGCATGATGGTCAATGCCTCGATTCAGACGCCGGCTCAGCTCAGGGGAAAACGACTCGGCGCGGGACAGGCCGGCCTGGATGAGTACGCGACGATCTTGTATCTGGAAAAGCTTGGCATGACTCCGAACAAGGATGTGCAAATCGTCTATCTTGCCGGCGGCGTGCCGAGCCGCGCAGCGGCGATGAAACAAGGCCTGATCGACGGTGTCGCGGTGAATCCGCCCAATGAATACGAGCTCGAAAAGGCCGGCTATCGCGAGCTTGCCAACTTTCTCGACTTCAAGATGCCCTACGCCGGCGTGCCGCATACCGTGAACCGCGCATTTCGGGATAAGAACCGCAAAGTGGTCGAGGACTACATGACCGCAATCGTGGAGGGGATTCAGATCTTTCGCACGAACAGGCAGGCGGCCTATCGGGCGATCTTCGAGCTAACCCGGCAGAAAGATCCGCTGCTGCTCGAACGCACCTATGATTCGTACGCGAAACAATACGATGCGATCGGCGGCGTACCGATCCCTTGGGAAGCCGGTATCGAGAGCATGATCACCGGCTTTCACGAGCGCTTCAATCCCCAGGGAATAAAAAATCGCGACGTCAAGCCCTATCTCGATCCATCTTTTGTGCAAAAGGCGGTCGAGCGATTGAAGCTGGGAAAAAAATAAGACGCGCCGAGAGGCATCAACACGAAGAGCACGAAGAGAAGATATTTAACCGCAAAGTACGCAAAACAAGAAACCACGGCTGACATTGACTCGCGCAAAAGACGCGAGGGCACACATTGTCATTTCGACCCCTTCGCCAAGCTCAGGCTCCGGGAGAAATCTTTCCGGAATCTTTTCTCCGCGTTCGCACGAGATGAGGATTTTGCGCCGCGGACGGACAATTCAATCAGCGCTTCTTGTAGAGCCCGTCGACGTAGCCGCTTTGATCCAACTCTCTGATAAAGCTCGAATCGACGAAGTCTTCCGGCTTGCCGGGCTTGCCTTTTAACTCCGTGTTCAGAATCGTCTTGATGCCTTCGAGAGAGGGATACTGTTTTTTTGGCAAGACTTGCTCGTTGAGAAGATTTTCCCAGGTCTTCTCGAGCACGTCGCGGTCGACGTTGCGGCCGATAAAACGCCCCAACGCTTTTATGGCGCCTTCTTTGTCCGTGTAAATCCGATGTACGGCTTCCACTTGTGATTTAACGTAGCGGCGCACGATGTCGGGATGCTCGCGAATGTATTTCCGCGTCGTCGCCACGGCGGTGTGCTGGTAAACCAGACCGAGTTTGGGCAGATCGGCGAGAACCGTCATGCCGCGCTTCTGGGCGATAATGCTCGCCGGCGGATTGACCACGGTCGCCTGCACGCGTCCGGTCAGCGCCGCGTCCACACGCGCCGTGGTGCTGCCGATCTGGACGATCGTAACGTCTTTACCCGGGGTCAAGCCGACTTTTTGCAAAG
>JBEVIO010000496.1:0-5551 GCA_040510635.1 Binatia bacterium
ACCATTCATTCGGCCAAAGGATTGGAATTTCACTCGGTGTTTATTATCTGGGCTTTGGAAGGACGATTTCCGTCTTTTTAAAACCTGAACTCCGATGAAGATTTGGAAGAAGAGCGCCGTCTGCTCTACGTCGCAGCGACCCGCGCCAAACAAAATCTTTTTATAAGCTATCCGAACCGGGTTTTTGATAAGACATTGCGTATGGTGCTGTCCCGCCCGTCACAGTTTATCGACGGGATATCGTCGAGACTGCTTGAACCGGTCGCCCTCGTCCCCGAGGGATCTTACTGGGATTGGGAGAGTTAGAAGATGGTACAATTACTGCTCAACTTTGTCGTTTTCATCAGTGGCGCAGTATTGATGTCTCTCGAAATCGTCGGCAGCCGCGTGCTCGCCCCCAACTTCGGCAGCTCGATCTTCGTTTGGGGCAGCTTGATTTCGGTGGTGATGGCCGCGTTGAGTATCGGCTATTATTGGGGCGGCTGGTTATCGGCGCGGGAACCCTCCTACGGCAAACTGCTCGTGCTGCTCCTGATCCCCGGCATTTTAATTTTCTTTCTGCCGTTCATCTATCCAGCGATCAACGACTGGATCGCCGGCGTTGATTTCGGCAATCGGCTAAATCCGCTGATCGCGTGCAGTGCGCTCTTTCTTTTACCGGGAATATTTCTGGGCACGATCTCCCCTTACGTGATCCGTCTCGCCGCGACCCAATTGCACACCGTGGGCAGCACCGCCGGCACGCTTTACGCGGTGTCGACTTGCGGCAGCATCTGCGGCACGCTGCTGACGGCTTTTTACCTGATCCCGGTGCTCGGCGTGGCCAACATTATTCACGCACTCGGCATCACGCTGGCATGTTTGTCTCTGGTTGTAGTACCCTTGGTCCGGCTGCGGGGCGTTTCGTTGTCGCGGGCTGTCGCCACCGTGTCACTCGCCCTCGGATCACTGAATCTTTTTTGGCCGCCGCCGGCCTGGGCAAAAACCATCTTGCAAAAGGAAACTTTCTATCACCGCATTCGCGTCGAAGAAGACGATGAAGCGCGTTACATGTATTTCGACCGCACGCTTCAAAGCGCCATGAACCTAAAAGATCCGACGGCATTGCGCCTGATTTACTCGCGCTACACGTCTCTGGGCTTCGCTTTTCGGCCTGACGCGAAGAAAATGTTGATCATCGGCGTGGGCGGGGGCTCAATACCGAAAAAAGTGCAGAAAGAATTTCCCAACATGGAGATCGACGCCGTTGAGATCGATCCCGAGGTGATCAAGATCGCCAAGGACCACTTCAGCATCAAGGAGGGGAAAAATCTGCGCCTGCACGCGCTGGACGGCCGGCTCTTTTTAACGCGCACGCAGAATCAGTACGATATTATTCTCCTCGACGCCTATTTCACCGACGCGATTCCGTTTCATCTCACGACCCGGGAATTTTTTGAGTTGGCTCAGAAAAAGCTCACGCCGAACGGCATAATCGTCGCCAATCTGATCAGCGCCGTCACCGGTCCGTCGGGTAAAATCGTCCGTGCTTTCGTCCGCACCCAGCGGCAAATTTTTCCGCAGACCTATGTCTTCGCCGCGCGCCGCCCGGACAACGTGAGCCTGGATACGATTCAGAACGTCATTGTGGTTGCGACGCGCGACAAGCAACGGCTGGACATCAAAGAGATCGTCAAGCGCGCCGCGACGATCGACAAAGGATTGTTCCCCGATCCCATCCAAGACATCGCGGTGGCTTATTTCGACAGACCGATCCCCGAAGATGTGCCGATATTAACCGATGATTACGCGCCGACGGACGATCTGCTCAATCCTTAGCGCGCTTTTCATCTGCTCTTGTTCGGTTCTCGGCCCTGACGTGGAGCAACGACTCGTGCGGATCAAAGTCCTCGCCGACGTTTCCTTCCGCGCGCGCAATCCGAACTGGTCCCAAGAGGTCCGCGGGCTCATCGAAGCCGCCTCGGACTACTACGAGAGAGAATTTGACATTCGGCTCGTGAGCCAAAGTGTCTCGCCATGGCCCGAGAAAGAACGCATTCCTTCCACTCCCGAGCTGCTCGCCAGACTTAAAAAAGAATGGGCTGTCTCGGGAAAGAACGATGGCTACGATTTAATCGTGCTTTTCACAGCCGAGGGCGTTAGCCGGATCTTGACTACGGGTCGGCCGCGCGTCGATCGTATCGGCAATTGCACTGAAGGATTGGCGAATTATGTAATCGTGCCGGTTACCGCGGTTTTTCACTACCGCGGTCCGAACGCTGAACTAGAGTTCGACGAGATCGCCTTGATTCACGAGCTCGGTCACGTCTTCGGTGCCGAGCATGTCAATGACAGAGATTCCCTGATGCACGAAGAGTTCGGCTACCGAACCGAGTTCGACGCTAAGAATCGCGCGACAGTCCAGAAAAACCGCTTGTGCCCATTTGCCAAATAGCGAAGCAGGCAATAGGCATTAGTAAAAGCAAAAATCCGAAATATATCTTCCGACTATTGCCTGTTGCCTAATGCCTATTGCCTGAAACTATGTTGAGCAATCTTCGAATCATTTTGGTTCATCCGCGCGGCTCGGGCAACATCGGCTCGGTGGCGCGCGCGATGAAAAATGTCGATGCCGGCGAGCTCGCCATCGTCGGTAAAGGGCGCACGCGGAGTTTTTGGGCGAGAGCGATGGCCGTGCACGGCCGCGAAATCTTGGCTGATGCCAAGTCCTATGAGACGCTTCGCGATGCGATCGCCGACAGCACGCTCGTCGTGGGCACCACGTGCCGATCCGGACTCTATCGCAGGCACAGCCAAACACCGAAAGAAGTTGCGCCCACGGTCGTCGATGCTTTGGAGAAGGGTAAAGTTGCGCTGATCTTCGGCCCGGAAGATCACGGTCTCAGCAACAAGGACCTGGAACATTGCCAACTTCTCGTCACGATTCCGATGCACCCCGATTATCCCTCGCTGAACGTCGCCCAAGCCGCCGTCATCTGTCTTTACGAGTTCTACGTCGCATCGCTGATGCCAGCGAACGACTCGACGTTAAAACGAGCCGACGCTGAACAGGTCGAGAGACTCTTTGACATCATGAGAAATTCGCTGTTAAAGATCGGCTTTCTGGATTCGGAAAATCCCGAGCATATGCTGCTCGCTTTTCGCCGCATTTTCGGTCGCGCCGGCTTGGAGGAAAAGGACGTGAGAATTTTGACCGGCATGTTCCGCCAGATCGAATGGTACGCAAAAGAGGGCTGGAAAGTTGTCGAAGAAAAAGAAAAGAAGGGGATAAAAATCAGATAGAGTTAATTAATTGTCGGACCGCGATGGACACTCGACCTCAGCTCCAGGAGCAAAACTTTTCGGAAGGAGGGAGCTCATGAAAGTACTAGGAGTCGCCTTTGCCCTGTTTCTCGCACTCTCCCACGTCGAAGCTCCGGCTCTTGCCAATCATCGCCAATCGATCAGAGTAGCTTATCCCAGCCTCGGCCTTCCCCAAGCGCCGCTCTGGATCGCCAGCGCAGCGAATTATTTCAATGAAGTGGGACTGCGCGTCGAGTCACTGTTTATCCAGAATAGCTCCACGGTCATCCAGTCTATGCTGTCGGATGAAATCGACTATGCCATGGTCGGACCGGCGCCCGTAGTCGCGGTGGACCTTCGCGGCGCCGACATCGTCATGATCGCGACGACGATCCCGACCTTGATTTTCTACGTGATCGCGCGACCGGAAATCCAAAAGGTCGAAGATCTAAAAGGGAAGTCCCTCGGTTTTGGCCGCTTCGGTTCCAACACCGATTTTGCCGCGCGCTTGCTGCTGGAAAAATACGGCCTGGTGGCGAATAAGGACGTGGCCATGATCCAAACCGTGGGCGGGAACGCGACGGTGTTGGCGGTCAGCACGGGAAAGGTTCACGCCGGCATCACTACGGACGTGGGAATGTTGGAAGGAAAGAAACTCGGCCTTAGAGAACTTTTCGCCTTCAAAGACCTGGGAATCCCATTTGCCCATGCCGGCTTTGCCGCGAAGCGCTCTTTCCTCAAGAGCCATGAGAACGAAACGCTCAATTTCCTGCGGGCGATTTCCAAAGCGGTCTATCGCATGATGGCCGATAAGGGCTTCAGTACCCAGGTGATCCAAAAAGTTTCCCGCGTCGATGACAAAGCGATCGTCGAAGCTGCTTATGACCTGCACGCTCAACAGTTTCTTCAGAAGAAGCTTTATACCACGCCGCCCATGATTCAAACCGTGCTGCGCCAGGTCGGCGAGAGCCTGCCAGCGGCGCTCAATCTCAACCCCGCCGACTTGATTGACAATCGTTACATCCAGACGCTCGATCAGCAGGGCCTCTTCGCGGACCTAAATCGGACCTTCAAACCGCGATAAGGTGCACGGGAAACTCAAGAGTATCGTTCTCAGGAGGCCAAGCCATGAACGTCAACCACTTCGAGCTCAAGAAAACCGCACTGTTGTTCTTCGATATACTTAACGGCTACGTCGCCGAACCGGAGGCGCGCAAGCCGCGTGTTTTGAAACCCTGGATTCAAAACGCCGTCAAGCTCAGCAAGGCCGGCCGCGCCGCCGGATTGCCGATTTTTTTCGCCAAGGGCAACCATCGTCCCGACAACGCCACCACGGCGCTTATCCTCACCGATACCAATAATTCCCTCACGCCGTGGCCCAATGGCGAAGTAACAAAAACAAAGATGCACGTGATCGCGGGAGACAAAAGCTCCGATGTGCTGGCCGATCTCGGACCTGCGCCGGACGATTATTACATCGTCAAGTATCGTTGGAGCGCCTTTCATCAAACCTATCTGGATCTCGCGCTGCGCGCCCGCGCCATCGACACGATCATTATTTCCGGTGGCTCGACGGATGTCGGCGTCACATCGACTTTGTATTCCGGTAGAGACCTGGACTATAACATGATCGTCGTCAGCGACGCCTGCGGCACGTCGCACGATCAACGCGCCCACGACATGCTGATGGAACTGGTTTTCCCACGCATGTCGCGCGTGCGCACTACCGATCAAGTTCTCGAGATGCTCAAAGGTGACAAGGGATAATTTATCCAAAGATGGAGGAAGCATGGGATCCAATGGCACTGCCCCTGTGGGCGTAAGTCGGAACATTAAACAGATCGGCCGCATGGATTTACCCGGCGGTGGTTCCGTCGTCGTTGAAAACGGTTACGCTTACGTCGGTCACATGGACCCGCCGCACGGCACCTCGATCATCGACGTCAAGGATCCGAAGAATCCGAAAGTCGTTGCCCACCTGGAAATTTCCGAGGGTTTGCACTCGCACAAGGTGCGGGTTAGCGGCGACATCATGTTGGTCAACTACGAGCGCTACAAGGCTAAACAACAGCTACAATCGGGCCTCAAAGTGTTCGACATCTCCGATCGCACCAAGCCGCGTGAGATACATTTTTACAAGACCTACGGCAAGGGCGTGCATCGTTTCACCTTCGACGGCCGCTACGCTTACATCTCGCCCACGATGGAAGGCTACAACGGCAACATCGCCGTGGTTCTGGACATGAAGAACCCACAAAAGCCCGAAGAG
>JBEVIO010000497.1:0-3807 GCA_040510635.1 Binatia bacterium
GCGCGAATTCATTCAGACCCAGTTGCCGCCTGATTGGAAAGTGATGCAAGCCTTTTCCGTTTCTTACGGTAAGGCCGCGCCTTTTTTTCCGGTGATCGAGCTTTTGCGAGGCTACTTTGACATTGCCGCGGCAGAAGACGGTCAATCGGCGCAAACAAAAATTCTCGACCGCATGCTAGCGGCGGACCTGACGCTCGGGGACGCGGCACCGCCGATCTTGGCGCTGCTGGATGCTTTGCCCCGGTTGCCGGCAAAGGATCTCGAGCGCTATACGGGTGTCGTCGAAGCGATAGCCAAGTTCCACGGCATGGAGCCCCAGGAAAAACGCGCGCGCACCTTCGACGCGCTCAAGCAGTTGCTCCTGCGCGAGAGCCGGGCACAGACGCTGCTGGTGCTTTTCGAGGATTTGCACTGGATCGACAGCGAGACGCAGTCCTTTCTGGATATTTTGGTCGAGAGTTTATCGACGGCGTCAATTCTGCTCCTGGTTAATTATCGCCCCGGTTATACGCACACGTGGGCGGCTAAGGATTATTACCTGCGGGTTCGGCTCGATCCCTTGCCGCCGGCCGGCGCCGACGAATTGCTCGGCTCATTGATCGGACAGCAGGCGGAATTGGCATCGCTGCGCGAGCTGTTGATCAAACGCACCGGAGGAAACCCGTTTTTCATCGAAGAAATCGTGCGTTCGTTGGCCGAGACCGGAGCTCTGGTCGGTTCCCGGGGAGCCTATACGCTGGGGACGGCAATCGACGCCGTGCGCGTGCCGAGCACGGTGCGCACGGTTCTCGCCGAACGGGTGGACCGATTGCCGATGGCGGAAAAACAATTGCTCCAGACCGCGGCGGTGATCGGCGTGGTGGTGCCGCTGCGGCTGCTACAAGCCGTGACCGGCTTGCCCTACGAGGAGATCCAGCGTTATCTGTTCGATTTGCAAGCAGCGGAATTTCTTTTCGAAAGCAATTTGTTTCCCGACTTGGAATATAGTTTCAAACATGCGCTTACCGGTGAAGTGGTCTACGGCGCGCTGCTGCACGATCGCAGGACCGCTCTCCACGCGACTATCGTCCGGACTCTCGAAAAGCTTGCCGGAGATAACGATCACATCGAAGCCCTGGCCCATCATGCTTTTCAAGCCGAGCTTTGGGACGTGGCGGTTCGCTACCATCGCCGTGCGGGCGCCAAAGCGATGTCCCGCTCGGCTTTCCTGGAATCCGTGGCGAATTATCGGAACGCGTTGACGGCGTTGACGCACATCCCAGATTCGTCTGACAAACTTGCCGAGGAAATAGACCTTCATCTCGACGCGCGCAACGTGCTTTTCTTGCTTGGCGACTCGAAAGCCGTTGCAGAGCACTTACAAGCGGCTGAGCCGTTGGCGGAGAGGTTGGGCGATGAACAGCGCTTGGCCCGCGTGCTTAATTTTCTCAATAGCTATTACGGTCTAGCGGGCGACCCGGAGCGCGCCATCGAGATCGGCAAGCGGGCGCTAAAGCTTGGCGTCATCCGCGCCGAGGCCGCTTCGAGCATCGTGACCTATTATTATTTGGGCGCCGCTTACAACAAGACGGGCCAATACGACCTGGCGATCGAGGTTTTGCTGCGCGGCGTCAAGAATATCGGCGCCGATCTACGCCACGAACGCTTCGGCACCGCCGCGGTGCTCTCGGTGATTTGCCGCAGTCACCTGGTCCAATGTTTGGCCGCCACGGGTCGCTTCTCCGAAGGTGCGTTTTTCGGCGAAGAAGGAGTGCGCATCGGTGAAGAAGTCGAACATCCCACCAGCTTGATTCACATGCTGTGCAGCGTCGGAATGCTCCATCTGCTCAAGGGAGATTGCGATCAGGCGATACCCATTCTCGAGAAAGGCTTGGAGCTTTGCAGGTCGGCCAATATCCCGGTTTATGTGCCGGTCGTGGCGTCGCGCCTGGGAAGCGCTTACGCCAATTCCAAACGCGCCGCCGAGGCGTTACCGCATTTGGAAGAAGGCGTGGAAAGTTCCGCGGCGGCGGGCCGCGCCGCTTTTTTGGCGTTGAATACCGCCTCGCTCGCGGAGGGATATCTGTTCTTGGATCGCATCGATGAAGCGAGGCGTTTGGCAGAACGCGCCTTCGAGCTCGCCAAGCAATATAAGGAACGGGGGCACCAAGCGTGGACGCTCAAACTGCTCGGCGATATCTCGATGCACGAAAGCCGGCGCGATGCGTTGGGCGCTGAGGCGCGCTATCGGCACGCCTTAGCGCTCAGCGAAGAATTGGGCATGCGTCCGCTTGCGGCGCATTGCCGAATGGGTGTCGGAGCGGTCTTCGCCGCTCTCGGCGCCTTCGATCGAGCGCGCGCCGAAGTGGGCGCGGCACGCGAGCACTATCGAGACATGGCGATGACCCGATGGCTTGATCGCGCCGACACGGCGCTCAAAAACTTAGCCCATTGAATCGCCTTCACGAAGTCCGGCGATTCGATTTATCCCAGCTGTGATTCCATGATCCGCGACCCAGCCCTCCACCCCAACCATCCATTTGTCGAATTTCCTTTCGCCGATACCAACCAGACAATCGCCCGGCGTTTCGAACAACAGGCGCGCCGCTATCCTGAGCGCCTCGCGCTCAAAGCCGGACGGCGCGCCCTTAGTTATGCGGAGCTCAACGACACAGCTGACCAGGTCGCGCGTGTGCTCGCTGGCGATGCTGATCGCGGGATTCCGATGGCCGCCGTTCTCTGCGAGGCGGGCGTGTCGATGATCGTGGCGCTTCTCGGCGCGTTGAAAGCAGGCCGGCCTTTCGTGCCGCTCAATCCCCGGCTGCCGAAATTGACACTACAAGAAATCTTAGGAAGCCTGGACCCCTGTTTGGTCTTAACTGACGAGAGGAACATCGGCCTCGCGCGAGAAATCGGCGGCGTCGGTAGGCGCGTGTTGGATGTCCAGCATCTCGAGCCGATTCGCGCGCGGAAAAATCCCGCGCTCGCGCTCTCGCCGGACGCTCTGGCGTATATCAATTTTACTTCGGGCTCGACCGGCGCGCCCAAGGGCGTCATGTGGAATCATCGGAGCGAGCTGTTCGGCATCAGAAGCAAAACCAACGCGCTGCATATTGCGCCCACCGACCGAATCAGCTTGCTGCGCGCCAACAACGTCGGCGCAGCGCGGGACATGTTTCTGGCTTTGCTCAACGGCGCGGCGCTGATCGTTCTCGATCTGAGCCAAGGCGAGTTGGCATCCCTGGCGGATTGGCTGCGCGAGGAAGAAATCAGCGTATTTACCTGTGTCGCCACGGTGTTTCGCCAAGCACTCAACGGCGCCGGCAAAACGCGCAATTTTCCCGCAGTACGGCTGATTCATATCGGCGGTGAGCCGATTTTCAAATCGGACCTGGAGCTCTATCGGCGCCATTTTTCCGACGACTGCTTATTCGTTTCGCGCTACAGCATCAGCGAAACCCAGGCCGTTTCCTATTTTTTTGTGAACAAGCGGAGCCGGATCGCGGAAGACCGCGTGCCGGTCGGTTATCCGCTGGAGGGCAACGAAGTCGCGATCCTCGACGGGCAAGGCGAGCCGCTCGGTGTGTGCGAGATCGGCGAGATCGCGGTTCGGAGCCCGTACCTGGCCCTCGGCTACTGGCGCGAGCCCGAGCTTACGCGCGCTAAGTTTCTCGAAGATCGCGCCGGCGCCACGGCGCGCACCTATCTGACCGGTGATCTCGGCTATCAGTTGCCGGACGGTTGTCTGGTCCACGTCGGCAGAAAAGATTTTCAAACCAAAGTCAAAGGACATCGCGTCGAGGTCAGCGCGATCGAAGCGGCGCTCGA
>JBEVIO010000498.1:0-4175 GCA_040510635.1 Binatia bacterium
TTTTGGTGATTTCACCGGGACGGAACATTTGCATACCGCAGGATAACGTCGGCATCGTGTGCCCGCCGTCCGGGCTGACAAATTCCAACGCCACGCCGTCGAAGGGACTTCCCGGCCCATCGCTCAGGCACTGTAGCTTCTCGTAGGTGTCCTGCCATTTGTAGTGCAAATAATAGGTGGGACGTTCCGAAATTTTTTCCCAGATCGGCCGGATCGTGCCGACCTGCGACGTTGAATGCTCGGAAGCCGGCTTCATGGGCTGGAGACCGCCGGGGAATGCTTCCCAGGTGATCGCCTGGAGCAAGAACAGCAAGGGATTATCCAGGCCATCGAGCCAAACCACAGGCTCGCTGCCATTGCGGTGTCCATGCCAGGTCATGGAAGGCGTGAGGATAAGGTCGCCCTCCTGCATAGGAATTTTCTCGCCTTCGACGACGGTGTATGCGCCGCTCCCCTTCAGGATAAAGCGGAACGCCGCGAAGTTATGTCGATGATCGTGCGCCACTTCCCCCGGTTTCAGCAGCTGCAAGGTCATCAGCATGGTATGGGTGGTGGTACGTTGGCGGCGATTTTTTTCGCGTTGGTAGGCGGGATTGATCAGCCGCAGCACGCGCCGCTCCGCTTTGCCGTCGAGACCGTGCATGTTCGCCACCGTCTGGATCGCGTCATATAGTTCCGGCCACTTCCAAACATGCGGCAGAACCGATGTATGCGGGTCTTTGCTGTAAGTCGCCATGTCTGCGTCGGAGGCCGGCGACCACAACCCTTCGACACTCAAGCCACGCAGTTTTTCATCGAGTTCGCGTAAAAGTTCTTCTTCCGACATCTTCTGGTGTTCCTTCGGTCAGTCAAGTGCCCTTAAGGTTTTTTGATCCCCATCTCCCGTTGCGCCGCCTGAAGCGGCGCCAAATCGATGATTTCGCTCAGGGGCAGATCGCGCGTTAGCCTGAGTTCCGCCTTGGCTTGCTCTAACACCATGCGCAAACCTTCGGGTGGAATATTTCCGTCCGGACTGAAGACCTTCCAGGTGGAATCGTAAGAAGCCACAGCGTGGTCACGCTCTATCTTCCCCCATTCCATCAGGATCCGCACAGCGCCTTCTTTGTCGTCACGGATAAAACGGTTTGCTCGCACCATGGCCTTTACAACTTTTTTAACCTCGTCCGGCTTCTCCTTGATCGTTTTGAGATTGGCGCCGATGCCGATGAATGGGAAACTAAAAACCTCGTACGCTCTGAGAAGGACGTTGAATCCCATCTGCCCTCCTAGCGCGTCACCGGGCGGGGCAATCACGGCTACATCCACCAGACCTTCCTTCAGCGCGGCGAGACGAGCTCGATCCGGCCCCAGGGCGATGAACTTGAGATCTCTCTCCGTATCCAGGCCAAAGGATTTGAGCATCATTCGACCAGCCACCTCGTCGGTGCCGCCGAAGTTACCGATGCCGACAATTTTTCCCTTAAGTTGCTTCCCCGATTTGTATTCAGGCTTGGCAACCAAGGCGTGAGTTGAACCATCCAAGAGGCTCGCGAGAGCACGCATCGGCATGCCCCGAAGCGCGCCGCGCACGACCGAGCCGAAGAGCAAGGTATAGGCAACGTCTCCGGTTACAAGCGCGGTGATAATGTTCGGCACGTTCATGCGAATGATCTCTACGTCGAGGCCCTCGTCTTTGAAAAAACCTTTTTTGAAAGCGACTCCGGACGGCAGAAAGGACATATTGGGGTTGGTTACTGAGATCCGCACTTTGTCGGCAGCATCGAGAGGCGAATTCGGCGCGCAAATAGCGATGCATCCTATTAGCAAACAACAAACTTTTCCCATGACAATGTTCACAGTCAACTCGCCGCCTTGTAAACACTGCCCATTTGGCTCGCCACGCCGCGTTTGGCCAATTCCGCTTCGAACATCTGGCGGACGCGTGGCTCTTCGTCCTCGTACTCGATTTGATCGCCGCCGTTTTTGACGCTCTCCGACGTGCCCCACTGTTTACGTAGGCCGGGAAACTTTCGGCTGCTGAAGGGTTTGAGCGCTAGATAGCGCGCCGGCTCGCCGCCGATGTTGAAGTGTTGATGAAACCACCGTTCCGGTGGCACGAGCAGGCTGCCGGCGCGCCAGTTGTAGCGCTTGATATCGTCGCCCTCGCGCCAAACCAGCGAAAATCCTTCGCCCTTGAGGATGATGACGTGCGCGCCGGCGCCGTGGCGATGCGCCTTTTTGTAGGTCCCGACCGGAAACTGAGAAATATGCGCCGACATGACGTTGTTCGACATCTCGATCATCAGCATCTTGCCGCCCGCGCCGCGATCTCTTCTTTCGGGCAATTCATAGGCACGCACGTCACGAACGAAATTCGTGTCGTGAAAGCCCTCGCCGGGAATCTTTGCCTGGCCGCTGAAGAAATCTTCCTCTCCGGCATAGCGGTCGGTGAAACGAAAGTCACAATTAAAAACGAAATCGATGTTGTGATAGAGATTTAGCACCGTCGGCGCGTTGGTCATCGCCAAGAGCCGCACGGGCTTATCACCCTGGCCGTTGAAATGCTGATACCAGGCGTTGAGCGGCGGTGAAAACAGCGCGCCCTCGCCCCATTCGAAAGTTTGTTTTTTACCGCCTTCTTGCCAGACAGTCGTCGCGCCGCGGCCGCTGACGACATAAATCAACGCCTCAAACATGTGCTTCTGCGGCTCGAGAGACTTGCCCGGCGCGATCTCGCAGATGAAGCAGTCATCGACGCCCTCGGAGCCCTCCAAATTGAGATAAGCACCGCGGCCGCCGACGCGCGCCCAAGGCTGCAGGCCGACTGCGTTGATGTCTTCAATGTGAAACCCGGTTACCGTAGGCACCCCTTCTTTTTCCAAGAAGATTTGGTAAGTGGTCTTCGCGCCCAGCTCGTTGCCCGCGCGCTTGAGATTGGTTGCAGCCATGATCGGTTTCCTTTCCGCTGATTTAATGTCGCCGCCGATATACGGCGTACTTTTCTTGTATTACGGCGCGTCGAGCGGGGTCAAGCCGACTTCGACGCAGGCAACGCACGGAAGCTAAGACATTTCAGGCGGAGCATCTACGGCTCGCCACAGAACGGTTCGCCGGCTAACTTTGGCGCGAAATGACACGATCTTTCTGTTTCAGGGCTCAGTTGTTTCCGAAACAAGAAATTTTTTGTTGACGTTTTTCAGTTTTGGAGTAAGCTGTTGCCCATTGAATGATCTCAGACCGCCGCTGACCTTATGCTTGGGAACCCTAGGTGGGACACGCCATCGAACAGAAGAGCCAAGCTCCAATCAAATCTCTTACTCGCCGTCGACTCATTAACCTGTGCAGCTCTTTGAGCTCGTCAAACTTATGGTCGAACAAACCTCTGGATTTTATGCTCGTGCATTGCGAGTAATCGGTCAAGACCTGGCTGACCTGGTTCCGGAAAATGTTACGATCGAGCTTCAGGATGGGGCCTTCATCGCTCATGGCCTGTGCACGAAAAGTAGAATCGATGAAAAAAATGCTTCTTCGCTGGCGAGCCTCAAAAAGGCTTTCGGCAAAATGGCCGCAGCGATCGTCCGGCCGCCGATACACGAGCCTGAATTGGAATTCGTGCCGTTCACGCGAACCTACAATAGCGATGACATCGATCGCCTGGACGAGCAAGCGACGAATCAGCGCGGCCACACCGACGGCATGCCCGACATCTACACGCTGAGCGAACGATTGCGGACGATTGGCAAAGTAATCGATGCGCGCAAAGGCCAAATCGTCAGAGTCTTCAAAGACTTGCATCAAATCGTCTTCGAGTATCGGGACGCTGACGGCCAATCGCGCAAAGAGGAACTGGACAACACCGAGTTGTATCAACTGCAGCAGCGCTACGCAGCAGAGCGCACCGGCGTCGAGGCAGATGAGTCGACCTAGCTTCATTACCACGAAGATACTCTCTCGCGCTCCGATGGCGGTTGCGAGAAATATTCCATTCGCGCCCCGCCCGGTAAGTTTTCGGGAATTTACTGCCCCTTTGATCGCTGATTCTCAACCGCCCATGAATTCGCGAATTTCCGGCAGACCAGCCGACACCCGCTCACGCGGTTAGTCATCAAGCAAACGGCCAATTTTTTTAACTATCGTGAAATTACCGGAATCCTTCAAAGTACAGCCGAGCGACAGCGGCGGCTATTTCGCCCGCG
>JBEVIO010000499.1:0-10864 GCA_040510635.1 Binatia bacterium
CGGTCGATCCACGGACCGAGCAGCGGTACGATCAGCGCTGCGATACCGATCTCGAAAGTGCGGATCAACGAAAAAGCTCCGCGTGAAACGTTCAACTCCTCGGTGATGGGTTTGAGAAAAATGCTGAGCGTGCTGGAGAAGGCGAATGTTCCAGCGATGTTGACGAGAATGCCGACGCCGACGATGTACCAGCCGTAAAAATAACGCGGCCGGATTGTCGCACCGTCGAGTTTGAGGTTTGTGGTCATGAAATGGGGATGAGTGACGTGCTAGGCAGACCAGTATCAGTCTAGCCCGAGTTACCGCCGCGCGGCAGATGGAAGAAGGTGTTGCATGGTTTCGCTGTCGCTCGATAAAACAATAAGCGGCGGTGTCCTGTCAATCGGGCGCGGCTTGAAAAATCGGCACCATGGCACTAACAATGGCGGCGCAGAGGCGACAGGAGGCTTATCGTGCTGATTCTCTCCAACGAAGATATTGAAAAGATTCTGCCGGTCGGCGCGTGTCTCGACGTGCTCGAAGAAGCTTATCGTGATCTCGGCAACGGCCTGGCGGCGACCGTGCCGCGCTACGATGTTTTCAGTCCGACCAAAGCCGACGAATTCTATGAATACAAAACCATGAGCGGCGTGCTGCCCGGTCGCAAGATCGCTGCGCTGCGACTGAATTCCAGCGTTGTCAAGTGGTACGAAAAGGCCGGCGGCCTTCGCAAAGACAAGTTGCCGGTGGCGGGCGGCGACAAGTACGTGGGGCTCGTGATGCTCTTCAGTACAGAGACCGGCGAGCCCTTGGCGATTTTCCCCGACGGTTACGTGCAAAAGTTGCGCGTTGCGGGCGCCAGCGCGATTGCGGCGCGCTATCTCGCGCGTCCGGACGCCAAAGTGATGGCGTTGCTAGGTTCCGGCTGGCAGGCCAGCGCGCATCTGGTGACGCTGTCGATGATCCGCGACTTGAAGCAGGTAAAAATATTCAGTCCGACGCCGGATTCGCGGCGGCGTTTCATCGCTGAGTGGTCAGCAAAAGTTGCCGCCCAGTTGATTGAAGCGGAAAGCGCCGCGCAGGCGATCGACGGCGTGGATATGGTGATCGCTACGACGAATTCGATCTCGGCGCTTTTCCCCGGCGAAATTCTAAAACCGGGCATGCATATCTCCTGCGTCAAGCCTTGCGAGCTCGACGCGGCGACGTACCAGCGCGCCGATCCGCTGATCATTCACTGGCGCGAGGCCAAGCCGTTTCAAATAGCGATCGGCGTCGACCGCCAATCGATCCCCGATGTGACGGAAGGTTGGCAGCATCCCATCACACGTAAAGAAGAAGCCATCTGGGATTTTCCGACGCTCTCGGAATTGGTCAATGGCCAACATCCGGGACGAACGAAAGAAGATTCCATTAGCTGTTTCTGCAACAACGTCGGTCTGGGTCTGCAATTCGCGGCAGTGGGCAGTGAAGTGCTAGCGCGGGCGCGGGAGGCGAGGGTGGGGCGCGAGATTCCAACCGATTGGTTCTTGGAAGACGTGCATCCATAAAAACAGTTTCAAGGTTCTGATCTCTAGGTTTTAGTTAAAAACATGAAGACCATGAGCAGAGTGTTGATGTTGTTGCTTGTGCTGACGCCAAGAATCTTGAGCGCGCAGACGAAGCTCAAGGTCGCCTATCCGACTACCGTCGGTTCGATGGCGGTTATTTGGGTGACCAAAGACGCTAAGCTGTTTGAAAAGTACGGGCTCGACGTTGAGTTGATTTACGTTGCCGGTAGCTCGAGGATTGTCCAATCGATGCTGGCCAAAGACATTCCGATTTCCGAGATCGCGATTCCGGCGGTCATCCAGGCCAATCTTGCCGGAGCGGATCTGGTGATGCTCGCCGGTCCCAACCACAAGCCGGGACAAAAGATCATGGTCAAGCCGGAGATCAAGCGGCGCGAAGATCTGAAGGGCAAAAAGATCGGCATCAGCCGCTTCGGCACCTCGGACGATTTTTTGCTGCGCTACGTGCTCGGTCAATGGAATCTCCAGCCTGACCGTGACGTGGCGTTGATCCAGATGGGCGGCTCGCCTGAGACTCTCGCGGGCTTGGCGGCGGGCGCCATCGATGGCGGTTTGCTCGCTTCGCCGCTCCATCTCCAGGCCGCCAAGTTCGGCTACCATCTACTCGTGGACCTGAGCACCATCGGCATCGATTATCAGGGTGCGGGTGTGGTGACGACGCGAAGCTACATGCGCGAGGCGCCCGATGTCACGCGGCGCTATGTGCGCGCCTACGTCGAGGGCTTGCACCGTTTCAAGACCGACAAGAATTTCGCCGTGAGAGTGATCGGCAAGTACTCGCGCAGCACGGACCAAGAAGCGCTGGAAGAAACCTACCAGCACTACGCCGTCAAGATTATGCCCAGAGTTCCCTATCCGACGATCAAAGGAATTCAAATGGTGCTCGACGAAATCGGTTCGCGCACGCCGAAGGCCAAGAGCCTCGCGCCTGAGAGTTTTATCGACATCAGCTATTTGAAAGAGCTCGAGCAGGCTGGATTCATCAAGAAGCTTTACGGCGAGTAGTTCGTCACAATGCTACTGATGTATCTTGACAGGATCGCTTTGTCCAGTTCATCGATCAAAAAGCTCTCCGGCAATTTTGAATATTCAGTCAAAAAGTTTTTTCAGCGAGCGACAACGAGCGCGAGATTATATTCTCACGGATTATTATTGACAGTTCGAAACCACTTTCGTAAACTGCCTTCAGCAGGGAAAGGAGGTGGTCCAGACATGATTGATAAATGTATTGTCTGCGAGGTGGCTGAGACCTAGGCTCTAGGCGGATTCTTTGACGGGGATTCGGGCCTGGAGCCTGGGAATCCCCCTCAGTCCACCTATAGGTCCGCTTCAACGGCTGCTTCGGCTGTCGCTTGAAGCGGACCTTCTTTTTTTCAATAGCTCGAGCGCGGCATCGGCGGTTTTTCTGCTCTCGCGATTGTCGCTTTCGCTGGCTTCGCGTAAAGCAACGACGAATTCCTCTGACGGCGATCCCAGGTCGGCCAGCACGATTGCTGCCGCATTGCGGACCCGTGAGTCCGCGTCCTCCAAGTAAGTTTTCAGCAAAAGACTTTTATCGTTGTCCTTGAGATCCGCTCTGTGCTTTAGGCAAATGGCGGCAGCGACTCTAACGGTCGGATTGGCATCGCATAGTCCTTTCAGCAATGCTGCGAGACTGGCGGCGTCGTTTAGCCTCAGGTCGCGGATGCAGTAGAGCGCCATTCTTTTTTGGTTGGCTGTGCCGCTGGCGCTGAGTTCGATCAGCCGGTCTATCTGTGTATCATCGTTTTTGGCGAGACGAACGAGCAGAAGGGCAACCGCCCAGCGGATATCCGGCTCTTGATGATCCAGTGTGTCGAGTAGGACTCGTACGACGGTGTCGTTGGGGGAGGGAAGTTGTCCTAGGATATACGCGACCGGCCAGTAATTTTTTTTCTCTGGTTGAGTGAGCCGTTCAAGAAGCAAGGCGCGCAGGTCGGCCGACTGCCCGGCCAACGGGAAGAGGGCATTGACCGCGGCCCGAATCGTCGGCTTGTCGTGATGATCCAAGTCGGCAATGAGCGCGGCGATCTCGCTCTCGGCTTTAGTCACGAACGCGCGTTCCCGTGTCGATATCAGACCGCCAGCGCCAATCAAATTTCGAGAAACTGGGGACAATCGGTTAAATTGCGGTTGCCTTTGGCCGTGACCACCACGACGTCTTCCAGGCGCACGCCGCCGACGCCGAGATAATACAGGCCGGGTTCGACCGTGACGACGTGACCGGTGCGCAGAATCGCATCGACCGGCGCGATGCGCGGCGGTTCATGAATATCCAATCCCAAGCCGTGGCCGGTGCCGTGAAAAAAACCTTGCATACGGCCGTTGATGCGGCCGGTGTGAAATCCCCGAGATTCGAAAAGATTCAAAATATTTTGGTGCACTTCCTTGCCGTTGACGCCGTCGCGTATTTGCTCGTAGCCGATTTTCTGTCCCGCTTGCACCGTCGCGTAAATTTCCTTGAGCTTGTCCGATGCGCGTCCGCGCACGACGGTTCGGCTGAGATCGCCGAAGTAACCGTTTCGCTGCGAACGCGGAAAAATATCGAAGATGATCGAAGTATTCGCTTTGATCGGCCCGCTGCCCTCGTGGTGCGGATCGACGCATTGATTGCCGGAAGAGATGATCGTGTGGCTCGGCAGCCAGCCTTGCGCCATGATCGTCGTATTGACCGCGGTCTTAAGCATTTCCGAAGTCAATCGCGTTCCATTCAAATAAAGATAACCGTCGCGCTTGGTGCGGGTGCGCTTGAGCATGCGGATACCCGCTTCCAGCCCAAGTCGCGCCACGCGTAGCGACTCGGTGATCTGGGCGACTTCGACGCGGTCTTTGGCCTCGCGCTCCGGCCAAAACGGATCGCGTTTGATTTGCACGCTATAGCCTTTGGCGCGCAGTTGGTCAGTGAGCAGCGCGGAGAAATTTGCCGGCACGATCAAAGAGCGGATGCCTCTTTCGCGAAACAGCAAATCGAGAATATCGGTCATGCCCACCGGCGTCTTGCCGACCTTGCGCAGCTTGCGCTGGTAGGCCGAGAGCGACAGAACGCGGTCGACATCCGCCTGCTTTTTCGCGCGGTCGATTTCCAAGTCGCTCATGACTACGAACTTGGCTTTTTTGTGCTGAAAAAAAATAAACGGGTCGGGCACGAAGAAACCGACCGCGTAGAGCATATTCGCGTCGCCCTCGCTGGCGGTGACCATCAAGAGCGCCTGGTCGTTGCGCAATTTGGCCGTGCTCGGCTCACGCATGGCTGCGGCTCTCTTCTTGCTGCGGTTGTTTTTTGTTTCGGCCATGAGTTTTTTTCGCTCGTGAAAATTCGCAGTGGATCCTTGGTTTGAATAGTAACGCGAGGTCGCGACTAGCGCAACTTCGGCGCTCGCATGCGCGTAATTCTGTTGACACACTAAGGCTGTTTGTTATGATGCCGCAACTCGCTCGCAGGAAGACTTCGATTTCGCTTCTAAGGAATCCTTTGCATGGTCATGATCAACAACTTCGACAAGCTTCGTGAGCTCAATCAAAGGGCCGAGGCTGGGGGCGGCGAGGAGCGCGCGCGCCGCCAGCACGAACAGGGAAAACTATTGGCGCGCGAGCGCCTCGATATTCTCCTCGACAGCGGCAGCTTCGTCGAGATCGATCGCTTGCGCCTGCACGACTGCGTCGAGTTCGGCATGGAGAAGCAGAAATTTCCCGGTGATGCGGTCGTGACCGGTTACGGCGCCATCGACGGCCGCTTGGTGTATGTCTATTCGCAAGACTTCACCGTTTTCGGCGGCAGCTTGAGCCGCGTCGTCGCCGACAAGATTTGCAAAGTGATGGACATGGCGCTGAAAAACGGCGCACCGTTGATCGGCATCAACGACTCCGGCGGCGCGCGTATTCAGGAAGGCGTCGACAGCCTGGCGGGATACGGCGAAATTTTTCAGCGCAACGTCATGGCATCGGGTGTCGTGCCGCAGATCACCGCCATCATGGGCCCATGCGCCGGCGGCGCGGTTTATTCGCCGGCGATCACCGATTTCATTTTCATGGTGAAGACCAACAGCTACATGTTCATCACCGGCCCCGATGTCATCAAGACCGTGACCCACGAAGAAGTCACCAAAGAAACTTTGGGTGGCGCCGAGACGCACGCGGGCATGAGTGGCGTGGCCCATTTCACGGCCAATACCGAAAAAGATTGTCTGCTGCTGATCCGCGAGCTGATCGGGTTTTTACCGAGCAACAATCAAGAAGAACCGCCTTTTCATCCGAGCAACGACGATCCGCTGCGCCGCGACAAGGGGCTCAAAGATTTGGTTCCCGATAATCCCAATCGGCCCTATGACATGAAAGAGCTGATCGCAGCGGTGATCGATGAAGGCTATTTTTATGAAGTGCAGCCGGAGTTTGCGCGCAATATTCTCATCGGCTTTGCCCACCTCGGCGGCCGCTCGGTGGGGATTGTCGCCAATCAACCGGCCCATCTGGCGGGCTGTCTAGACATCAACGCTTCCGTGAAGGCGGCGCGCTTTATTCGGTTTTGTGACTGCTTCAATATTCCCGTCGTGACGTTCGTCGACGTGCCGGGCTTTTTGCCTGGTACGGAGCAGGAGTACCACGGCATTATTCGCCACGGCGCGAAGCTGCTCTATGCTTACGCCGAAGCGACCGTGCCAAAAGTCACCATCGTGACGCGCAAGGCCTACGGCGGCGGTTACATCGTCATGGCGAGCAAGCATCTGCGCGGCGATATCAATTTAGCTTATCCGACCGGCGAGATCGCCGTGATGGGACCCGAGGGCGCCATCAATATCGTTTTTCGCGATCAGCTGCAGAAAGCCGCCGATCCCGCCAAAGCACGCGACGAAATGGTCGCCAACTATCGCGAGACTTTCGCCAACCCGTTCAAAGCCGCAGAGTCTGGCTACATCGATGCGGTGATTTATCCCGAGGACACGCGACCGACGTTGATCCGCGCGCTCGAAATGCTTAAAAATAAACAAGACCACAATCCGCCGAAGAAGCATGGAAATATTCCGCTGTGAAGGAGGCATGAGGCGAGAGGCTAGAGGCGCGCGGAAGATGCCAATGCTTTTCTTATCATGCCTCACGCCTCACGTCTCGCCGCTGTCTCCCCATGTTTAAACGCGTCCTCATCGCCAATCGGGGCGAGATTGCCGTGCGCATCGCGCGCGCTTGCCGCGAGCTCGACATCGAGACCGTTGCGGTTTATTCGGCGGCCGACCGCGAATCTTTGCACGTCAAATACGCCGACCACGCCTATCCGATCGGACCCGCGCCGTCGATCCAGAGTTATCTGTCGATCGACCGCATTATTGAGGTTTGCAAAAAAAGTCGCGCCGAAGCGGTGCATCCAGGCTACGGGTTTTTAGCCGAGAACGCGGCGTTTGCCCAGCGCTGCAAAGACGAGGGCATCGTGTTTATCGGCCCATCGCCGCAAGTGATCGATCAGATGGGCGATAAAGTGAAGGCGCGGCAGATTATGAAAGGCGCCGGCGTACCCGTAGTGCCGGGATCGGACGGTATTTTGACCTCGGAGGAAGAGGTCTTAAAGACGATCGAGTCGATCGGGTATCCCTGTATGTTGAAGGCGGTGGCCGGCGGTGGCGGCAAGGGGCTGAGGCTTGTCCGTCGACCTCGCGAGGTATCCTCCGCGTTTCGTGCGGTGGGCTCTGAGGCGTCGTCATCCTTCGGCGACGCCCGGCTTTACGTCGAGAAATTCATCGAAAAACCCCGCCACGTGGAGATTCAAATCCTTGCCGACAGCTACGGTCACGTGATTCATCTCTACGACCGCGAGTGCTCGATCCAGCGGCGCCATCAGAAGGTTCTTGAGGAGTCACCGGCGCCGGGGATGGACGATCGCACACGCCGGCGCATTGGCCGGATCGCTATTCAAGGCGCGCGCGCCGTCGGGTACGTTGGCGCAGGGACGTTGGAGTTTCTGCTCGACCCGGAACAAAATTTCTATTTTCTCGAAATGAACACGCGTCTCCAAGTCGAGCATGCGGTGACCGAGCGGGTGGTCGGCATTGATCTGGTCAAAGCTCAGATTGAAGTCGCCGCCGGCGGCTACTTGCCGTGGCGCCAGCGCCATATCACGCAAACCGGCCACGCCATCGAGTGCCGCATTTACGCCGAGGACCCGGAAAGAGATTTCATGCCTTGTCCGGGTAAGATCGAAGGGCTGCGCTTGCCCGAAGGACTCGGCTTGAGAAATGACTGCGGTGTTTACGAAGGCGCCGAAGTGCCGATTTATTACGATCCGATGATCGCCAAGCTGATCACCTGGGGCGAAAATCGGGTCGAGGCGATTCTGCGCATGCGCCGCGCCCTGCGCGAGTACCAAGTGCGCGGCATCAAAACCAACATTTCATTTAACCAGTGGATCTTGCGCCACCAGCGTTTCATGTCCGGAGATTTCAATACCGGCTTCATCGAAGAGGAATACCGCGCCTCGAATGGCGAAGAAGTGCTGCCGCACAAAGAAATCGCGCTTGCTTCCGCGGCGATTGCGGCGCTCCATCGCGAACAGGAACAGACTTTGGGACTTTTGGCCCGAGGAGCCGCCGAACCGTCGAAGTGGCGCGAAGAGGGCAAGCGCAATTCGCTGCGCCGTCACGAAACTTTCACAGGCCGCGGCTGGCGCCGCTCATAAAGCTTGAGACATGCCTTTCATCGCCAAGCTCGGAGAGCAGAGCTACACGGTCGAGATCGAAGAGAACGGCAAGTCGGTCTACCGGGTTTCGGTCGACGGCAATGAATTCCTCGTCGATGGCAAGAAAACCGGACGAACCAATTTTTCCTTGATCGTCGATAACCGCTCCTTCGAAATCGAGGTCGACAACACGGATGACGAATACCGCGTGCTCGTCGACGGACGCAATTATCGCATTCACCTCGTCGATGAGCGTCGCGTGCGGGTCGGCGCTGCGCAATCGGGCCAGCAACTCCAGGGGCGTCAGATGGTGTCGGTGCCGATGCCAGGAAAGATTATTGCCGTGCTGGTGGCAGTCGGCGACGCCGTCGAAAAGGGTCAGGGACTGGTGATCGTCGAGGCGATGAAAATGGAAAACGAGGTGCGCAGTCCGATCAGCGGGGAAGTCAAAGAGATCAAAGTCAAACCCGGCGACACCGTCGAAGGCGGCGCGCTGCTCGTGATCGTCGAGTAACCTGTTTTTAACCGATTTTTTGAACGAAATTGTTGTCTGTTAGTTTTATTCGTGTTATAGCAGCGCTCCATGATTCCGAAAAAATGTTTTTTTACCAAAGGAGTCGGCGTCCACAAGGAAAAGTTGGCCTCCTTCGAGTTGGCTTTGCGCTCAGCGGGGTTGGCCTACTGCAATCTGGTCCTAGTCTCGAGCATCTACCCGCCGGGCTGTAAGCGTATTTCCAAAGAAGAAGGCACCAAGCTGCTCCGGCCGGGCGAGATCGTCTTTTGCGTTTACGACCGCGAGAGCACCAACGAGCCGAACCGTTTAGTCGCGGCCTCGGTGGGCGTCGCCATTCCGGCGGATCAGGAGCAGCATGGTTATCTTTCCGAACATCATTCGTTCGGCGAGACCGAAGAAAAAGCCGGCGAGTACGCCGAAGACTTAGCGGCCAGCATGTTAGCCACCACCCTTGGCATCGAATTCGACCCGGACACGGCCTGGGATGAGCGAGAAAACCTCTTCAAGATGTCCGGCAAGATCGTGCGCACTTCGAACATCACCCAATCGGCCATCGGCAACAAGGACGGGCTTTGGACCACGGTGTTTGCCGCCTGCGCCTTTGTCAACGACGACAATTAGCCGAGCCGGCTTGTTTTAATGTGTTCCACACGGCTGTCCCCTGCGGTTGGCCCGTTTTTATTTGGCGGCGCGTTCCGAACGATTCATTCGATAACGCGCGGCATAGGCTGCGCCGATGCTGATGGCATAGAGCAACAGCAGCGGCACCATCAGGAGCAGTTGCGAGATAAAATCGGGTGGCGTCAATACCGCGGCGAGGAGCGCGAGCAGGACAACGGCGTAGCCGCTGTGACGCAGTAAAAATCGGTGATCAATGAGTCCCACGCGCGCGACAAAGAACGCCAGCACGGGCAGCTCGAACATCACGCCGAAGGCGAGCACGAGACGAGAGACCAGCGATAAGTAGTCGCCGACCTGCAGCAGCGGTTGAATATCGATTACCTCGTAGCGGTGCAGCAGAAAACTCAACCCACCGCCGATCACGACTGTATAACAAAATACCACGCCGCCGATGAAGAAAAACGATCCGAAGAGGGCGAAGCTCCGAGTGTGGCGCTTTTCGTGCTCGTACAACCCCGGCGCGACAAATTGCCAGGCCTGCCAGAGCCAAACCGGCGAGGTGATGATGATCGCGGCGATGAACGAGACTTTCATTTTGGTGAAGAAAGCCTCGGTCACCGTCGTGCCGATCAGCGCGAGCCCATGAATGTGCAGGCGCCGCACCGGCGCGACGAGGATGGCAAATATTTCATCGACGACGGCGTAACAGCCGGCAAAGGCGACCGCGATCGCGAGCGCGCTTTTGATCAGTCGTGAGCGCAACTCCGCCAGATGAGAGGTAAAGGGCATCTGGACGTCAGAAGAGTGCCCGTTACCGACGATCGTGTTCACGTCTTTGCGGCGGTAGATTGGGGATTTTCTGGATTCGCTTCAGGCGGCTTTTCTAGCGGCGGCTCATCTTTATGGGTTGTGTTCGGCGCGGTATCTTCGGTGTCGCGCTCCATCTGGCGGAATTCGTCTTTCAATTCGTCGGTCGCGCGCCGAAACTCGGCCAGACCCTTGCCCAACGCGCGCGCAAGCTCGGGCAATTTCTTCGGCCCAAGCACGATTAGCGCCAAGCCGAGAATCAAAAGCAACTCTGGCATGCCGATGCCAAACATGAAGATAAACTATGCGATTTCGCCGGCCGGCGCAAGAATTGCCCGCTCCTTTGCAGGAGCGCCGGCGAGATGTTAGGTTATTTCGATGGCGAAGCCGCTGGTCGTCATCGACCAAGGATATCTAAAACATCTGCCCGGCGAGTCTCATCCGGAACGGCCCGAACGCATTCAAGCGCTGCTCAACTTGGCCGGCGCTCTTGATAAACAAATGTTTGAGCTCGCTTCTCCCCGGGCGGCGACCCGCGCCGATGTCGAATCCACTCACGGCGCCGATCACGTACGTCTGGTCGAATCGACCTCGAAGCACAATCGCTACGCGCTCGACGGCGATACGATTACCTGCCGCGATTCGTTCGGCGTCGCCTTGTTGGCGGTGGGAGGATTTTTAACTTTGTTGGAT
>JBEVIO010000500.1:0-8668 GCA_040510635.1 Binatia bacterium
ATCCGGCGCATGATTTCGGCAATTCTGGCCGGATATGCATGGGACCAAACCAATCCGTATGTGCGCGACACCAAGCGGCGCTTGGCGGCTTTGGAGGATCTATGCGGCGAGCGGTGATCGGCACTTTCACCGCGTTGGTAGTTCTCGGGTTAGCCGGTTGCGGGCATACTCCTTCTCGATCCGAGCGAATTGGTTTAAAATTGCCGCCGGCGGCGCTGGGCGCATCGGTGAATTTGCAGCAGCATCTCACCGTGGAAAGAGGCGGGCGCACGGACGAGCTCGATGCCGCCTTGGAGATCGATTCCGAGCGCGTCGATCTGGTCGGCTTGGTCTTAGGCCAACGGGTTCTGTCGTTGCACTATGACGGCAAAACAATTCAGAGTTGGCGTCATCCGATGTTGGCGGCAGAGTTGCGCGGCGAGGATGTGCTGGAAGATCTGCAACTCACGCTGTGGCCGGTCGAGCAAATTCGCCCGGCCTTGCCAGCCGGCTGGCGCATCGAAGAAAATGGTCTGCGACGAACGCTGTTGGCAGACGATGTGCCGGTCACGGTGATTCAGTACAGCGCGGCGCCGCGCTGGAGCGGCAACATCGAATTCATCAATTTGCGTTATCATTATCGGCTGACGATCCGATCGGTTTTAACGGATTCCTAAGCGTGATTTATCTCAACCAACTCGGCATGATCTGTTCGTTAGGCAATCGGCTCGAGAACATCGGGCGGCGTGTGTTGGACGCAGCGCAGAGTGGCGTGACGATGATCGAAAACTATTTACCCGGCCGCTCGCTGCCGCTCGGTCGAGTCGAAGCGGCTGTGCCCTTGCCGAGTCTCGACGAATTTCCCTTGTGCGACCGCAGCCGCAACAATCAACTCGCCTTGGCCGCGTTGAGCCAAATCAGGCCTGCGGTTGACAACGCCATCGAGCGCTTTGGCGCCGACCGATTCGCCGTCGTGATCGGTACCAGCACTTCGGGCATCGCCGAGGGCGAGATCGCCCTGAGCGAGTTTGCCAAGAGCGGCACGCTGCCCGAGCCGTTTCACTACGGCCAGCAAGAGTTGGGTTCGCCCGCCGCGCTGTTGGCGAAGACACTTGGCGTCACCGGGCCGGCCTACGTTCATGCCAGCGCCTGCGCTTCGAGCGCCAAGGCGCTGGCCAGCGCGGCTCGCTTGGTTTTAATGGGAGCCTGCGACGCGGCTATCTCCGGAGGAGTGGATTCCTTGTGCACTTTTACCGTGGCCGGCTTTGCGGCGCTGGAGTCGGTTAGTAACACGCGCTGTAATCCGCTCAGCCGCAACCGCAACGGCATCAACATCGGCGAGGGCGCCGCGCTGTTTTTGTTGAGCCGCGAGCCGGCAACGGTGCGGTTGCGCGGCTGGGGCGAATCGTCCGATGGACATCATATGTCGGCGCCCGATCCCGCCGGCGTCGGTGCGCGATTGGCGATGGAACGGGGCTTGTCACGGGCCGGTGTCGCCGTGGGCCAGGTGGAGTATATTAATTTGCACGGCACAGCGACGCTGCAAAACGACGCCATGGAAGCGCGCGTGGTGCACGCCCTGTTCGGCGACCGGGTGCCGGTCAGCTCGACCAAGCCGTTTACGGGCCATGCCTTGGGCGCGGCCGGTGCTATCGAGGCCGGCCTTTGCTGGCTGACGATGCAGGATGATAATACGACGGGCAAATTACCGCCGCATCTGTGGGATGGACTTGCCGATCCAGCGTTGCCGGCGCTGAATATTGTCGAACCGGGCGCGCGTCTCGGCCACCCGTTGCGCTGTGCCGTGAGCAATTCTTTCGCTTTCGGTGGCGCCAATGCAACCCTAGTGCTCGGGAGAGAGTGACAATATGGAAATGCCCGATATCCGAACACTGGTGCCGCACGCCGGACCGATGGTGTTGCTTGATCGCGTCATTTCGGCCGACGATGAAAATCTGTGCGCTGAAGTGCGCATTCGCGCCGATAGTTTATTTTGCGTCGCGGGTGAAGTCGGCGCTTGGGCCGGGCTTGAGTACATGGCGCAGGCGATCGGCGCTTACGCGGGGTATGCCGCGCGTAAGCGCGGTGAACCCGTCAAGCTTGGCTATTTATTGGGAACGAGATGTTATGAATGCAGCAAGCCGGCTTACACCGTCGGCATGCTGCTGCGCGTTCATATCAAGCGGGTGTTGCAAAGCGAAAACGGTTTGGCTTCGTTTGAGTGTCGTATCGACGATGAGATTGGTCAAATCGCCAGAGCCAACCTCTCGGTATTTCAGCCCGCGGAAGATGCGCAGATACCGGAGCAAGGTACGGTGTGAATAAATCTGTCTTAATTACCGGTTCGAGTCGAGGCATCGGCAAGGCCGTTGCCCTGCGCCTGGCGCGCGAGGGCTACGACATCATTGTGCATTGCCGCAGCCGGCGCGAAGAAGCCGACGGCGTGGCGCAAGCGATCCGAGCGCTCGGCCGCCAGGCGCGCATTCTGCAGTTCGACATCAGCGAGCGCGAGGCAACTGCCAAGGCGTTGATGGCCGATATCGAAGAGCATGGTTGTTACTACGGCGTGGTCTGCAATGCCGGCATCATCCGCGATCAAGTATTTCCCGCCATGTCCGGCGAAGACTGGGACATCGTAATCAAGACCAATCTCGACGGATTCTATAACGTGCTCAATCCTTTAATCCTGCCGATGGTGCGCCGCCGGGCGCCCGGACGTATCGTGACTTTGGCGTCAGTCTCGGGCATGATCGGCAACCGTGGCCAGGTCAACTACAGCGCCGCAAAG
Organism: Binatia bacterium; assembly: GCA_040510635.1. Lineage (GTDB taxonomy): Bacteria > Desulfobacterota > Binatia > UBA9968 > UBA9968 > DP-20. The sequence continues at coordinate 2,768 of JBEVIO010000500.1, forward strand.
GCCGGCATTATCGGCGCGACAAAAGCTTTGGCGCTGGAGCTGGCAAAACGCCAGATCACGGTCAATTGCGTCGCACCCGGTTTGATCGAAACCGAAATGATCGGCGCTGCGCCATTAGAAGAAATCATCAAGCTGATTCCCGCGCAGCGCATCGGCAAGCCAGAGGAGGTTGCCGCCGCCGTGATTTTTCTCCTAAGCGAAGATGCCGCTTACATCACTCGCCAGGTAATTGCCGTGAATGGAGGGCTGGCATGAGCCGGCGCATCGCAGTTGCCGGTATGGCTGGCATCAGTCCGTTGGGCAATGATTGGCCCGGCGTGCGGGCGCGCTTGGGCGAATATCGAAACGCCATCGTCAGGATGCCGGAATGGGCAGGTTACGACGGACTCAATACGCTGCTCGGCGCGCCGGCGGCCGAGTTTACATTATCCGAGCGCTACACCACGAAAACCACCAGGAGCATGGGCCGGGTCGCTTTGATGGCGACCCGCGCCAGTGAATTGGCGCTCGCCGACGCTGGCTTACTCGGCGATCCGCTAGTGAAGAGCGGCAAGCTCGGCATCGCCTACGGTTCATCCGCCGGCACGCCGAAAGCAATCTGTGATTTTGGCAAGATGATCGATGAGAAAAGTACCAAGGGCATCAACGCGACCACTTACATTAAAATGATGAGCCACACCGCGCCGGTAAATCTCGGCGTATTTCTCGGCGTTACCGGGCGCATCATTACTACTTCCAGCGCTTGCACTTCGGGCAGTCAGGGGATCGGCTACGCCTACGAAGCGATTCGGGGCGGAAAGCAGCGGGCGATGATCGCCGGCGGTGCTGAAGAGTTGTGCGTCACCGAAGTGGCGGTATTCGACACGCTGTTTGCCACTAGCGTGCGCAACGATGCGCCGGAGACAACGCCGCGTCCCTTCGATGCCGAGCGTGACGGTCTCGTGCTCGGCGAAGGCGCCGGCACTTTGATCTTGGAAGAGTGGGAGCATGCCCGCGCCCGCGGCGCGACCATTTATGCCGAAGTTGCCGGTTTCGGCACCAACAGCGACGGCTCTCATATCACCCAGCCCAAAGCCGAGACCATGCAAATCGCCATGGAACTGGCGCTGGCTGACGCGGACTTGTCGCCGTCGGCGATCGGTTACGTCAACGCCCACGGTACCGGCACGCAGCAGGGTGATGTCGCCGAAGCGCAGGCGACTTGGAATGTCTTCGGCGCCAAAGTGCCGGTCAGCTCGCTGAAGAGCTACATGGGGCACACGCTCGGCGCCTGCGGTGCGTTGGAAGCCTGGATGAGCATTGAGATGATGCGCACCGGCTGGTTTGCGCCGACCGTGAATCTCACGCGGGTGGATCCGTTGTGCGCGGAGCTCGATTACATCGTCGATGCCGGCCGTGAGCTGCAATGCGAATACATCATGTCCAACAATTTCGCCTTCGGCGGCATCAATACGTCTTTGATCTTTCGACGATGCGCCTAGACGACCGCTAAAAATTGCAATAACTATTTCATTTTTGAAAACGTCGACTGCGGTCGCTAATTTGTCTAAATGTTAATCAAATAGCTGAAAAGGAGTAACGCAATGAAACGAAGAATTTTTCGATGGATCCTTGTTGCCGGCGTGCTGGCGACGGTACATCCCGTTCAGGCACGCGACACGAAGTATCTTTTACCCCTCAAGGCAGCCTTGGAAGTCAAGGACGCAGAAGAAAAGCTTGACGGCTCAGTAAAATTTTATTTTGGCAACCAGGAAACGCCAAAGATTGTTTCCAAGCTCGGCACCGACGTGTCCAATCGCAAGACCAACGCAGTGGGGAAGTCCGACGAAAAGGCCTGCAACTGGGCGTTTCTTTCGGCGATGATTGCCTTGGAAAAGCGCGCTAAACAGTTGGGTGCCAACGCGGTCGTAAACATCGTCAGCTATTATAAGAAGGATGTGATGTCGAGCGCGACCGAATTCGAATGTCACGCGGGTGCAGTGATTGCGGGCGTCGCCCTCAAAGGTGATTTTGTCAAAGTTGCGGATTGATGAGGCACACTCCATTTGCCACACCAGGCTTTGTTTTCTCGCGAAATCGTGGAGGAGTAAACCCACGAATAACTCGTAGGTAGCGCAATAGCGTTGGTCTTATTTTTCAATGCCGCGGTGAACATCATCAGCTATTTATAAGAAAGCTGAGATGTCGAGCGCGACTGAGTTCGAGTGTCACGCCGATCCGGCACGCACGTGTTTTTAAAGGGAGATCTTGCCAAGATTGCCGGAGAATGACGTTCTCAGTCCATCGGCGACCCTTTGGTTGCTGGAGGGTAGCCAATTACGCGATGAGGATCTAAGGTCTTTTGCCGCGCGGCTTAGCGCGAGCGAAGCGCGGCGATTCGCCGATTTCGCCAGGCCGACGCGCCGTCGGCAGTTTCTCCTTGGACGGATGCTGCTAAGACACGCAGCTGCCGATCTCACCGGGCTTTTGGCGAGCAAGCTTTCCGTGCTTGAGTTATCACCACACAAGCCGCCACAATTGATATTTCCCGACGGGCAACGTTTAGTGCCAAATTTCAGCCTATCTCACAGCGGTGAGTGGGTCGCCTGTGCTATGAGCTCGGAAGCGACGCTGGGGTTGGACATTGAAGTCAACAAGCCAAATCGCGATCTCGAAGCTATCAGCGAGATAGCATTTCATCCAAGGGAACATATTTGGTTTGTGGCGCAGCCGTCAGCCGAAAGAGTGTCGGCTTTCTATTCGCTTTGGTGCGCAAGAGAAGCGTTGTTCAAACTGCTCTGCAATCTTGGTTGCGAGACCGATGTGTCACCGTTGGTCGGAGACGAAAACGCCGACATATTTCAAGACACCGGCCGGCATCGATACCCATTACAAGTTCCCGATCTAAGTGTTGTCGTATTTAGCGACCGGCAACTGTCGGCAGTCCATCAAAGAATATTAACTGGATTGAGTCCCGCAGATTAGCCGGTTAAAGCAGAGGACAGCTTGTGTCCGCTGAGTGAATGGTTGTCCCAATCAGAGCAGAGGGAAATAGGCTACTTGCGATCTTTGCTCATTTTCCACAAATACAAAGTGTGCTGATGCTTATACCCACCGGGCTTTAATTCGTATCCTGGCAACTTGACCGTTTGATCCGGTTCCCAGCCTGCAATGCCGAAGTCGTGGGCGACGATGCGGCTGCCGGGTTTGAGCTGTTTTGCGAAGCTCGGCTTCATCGCTTCGTTGAACCAGGGCAGCATGTAAAGGGTTATCACGGTTGCTTTCGAGATATTCGCTTTGAGAGCGTCTTCGGAGCGGAATTCGACGAGATGGGTGACGCCGGCGGATTTTGCATCCCGGCGCGCTTGGTCTAAAAGCAATCGGTCCATTTCTATGCCGACCGCGCGGATGCCGTATTTTTTTGCAGCACGGATAACGATTCGGCCATCACCGCTGCCGAGATCGTAAAGCACGTCGCCTTTTTTAACTTCGGCCAGTTCGAGCATGCTATCGATGACTTCGATCGGCGTCGGGACAAATGGAATTTCCTCGCGATACTCCGCGCTGTGGACCGCTTCAATGGCCGCCAAGGCCGAAGCCAATACCAGCGCCGCCATCCTTCGTTTCATGGCCGCAATTCATAACACGCGACATCTCCAGCAGGAAACAGTTGCCGGTTCATCAATGAGACGGTCCCACCGCCAACCGTCCAGTGCGCAAGGCTCCCAATTGTGCCGAGGTTTGAGGTTGTGGCCAAAAGATGAATATATAAAGTTATGGACAACAATAGCTCAGACAAAAGTCACAAGTGCCCGCCACTGTCGCTCCCGTTCTACTATGGTTGGTTCGTGATCTCGTTGTGCTTCTTAACCACGTTGACGAGCGCGGGCGTGCGCTCCTCGCCGTCGGTGCTGATCCATCCGCTGGAGGCGGAATTCGGTTGGAGCCGGACGCTGATCGCGTCGGCGGTCAGCATGAATCTCTTGCTATTCGGCATCGCGGCGCCGTTGAGCGGTTTTCTGATCGATCGCTTTGGACCGCGCAAGGTCATGATTGGCAGCTTGTCGCTACTCATCGTCGGCGTTAGCGGAACGATGATGATGACGCAGTTCTGGCAGTTTTTTCTGGTGTGGGGCGTTATCGTCGGACTCGGCGCGGGGGGCGTAGGATCGGTTTTGACGGCGACGGTGGGCAATCGCTGGTTTGTCGCCAAGCGCGGTCTGGCGCTGGGTATTCTCGGCAGCGCCAGCTCCACCGGCCAGATAATTTTTTTGCCGCTGTTCATGGCGATGATCACTTACGCCGGTTGGCGTTTGGGATCCATGGCGCTGATCATCGTCGCGCTGATTCTATTGCCGCTGATCTTTTTGTTCATGCGCGACGATCCGTCGGAAGTTGGTTTGGAGCCTTACGGCTCCGGCGATCCGAAAGCGACGGCGATCGGTGGTGCGGCGTCACTCCGCGGTATGCCGGCCAAGAACGCGACCATCACCGCGAAGGAAGTCGTCACTCATCCGACTTTTTGGCTGCTCGCCGCGAGTTTCTTCGTGTGCGGCGGCACAGCCAACGGTCTGATCGGCACGCACCTAATTCCGCACGAGATCGAAATCGGCATACCGCAAATTGCCGCCGCCTCTTTGCTCGGCATCATGGGCGGTCTCAATATGGTGGGGACGATTTTTTCCGGATGGATGATCGACAAAGTTCAGCCGCAGCGATGGTTGGCGCTGGTTTACGCTCTGCGCGGCGTATCGTTGCTATTTTTGCCGTTCGTTCACGATTTCACCGGCCTGGTGTTTTTCGCGATTGTCTACGGTCTCGACTGGTTTGCCACGGTGCCGCCGTCCATGGCGATCACGGCCGACACTTTCGGCAGGCAAAACGTCGGCAAAGTTTATGGCTGGATTTTCATGTCGCACCAGATCGGGGCGGCAATCATGGCTTCGGCGGCCGGCGCCATCCGCACTTGGCTGGGCGACTATCAGTTCGCTTTTCTATCGGGCGGCGTGATCGCAATGATCGCGGCGGGACTGGCGTTACAGATCAAGTTGAAACCGAAGGAGGCGGCGCCGCCCGCCACGGGCGCGGTGCCGGCTGGAGCGTAAATAAAAAAGGATAAAGGCAAAAGGATGAAGGATAAATTCGCAGGTTCGGTAGCTTCGTCTAGTCCTTTATCCTTTGCCGTTATCCTTCGTTTAATCCGATTCGGTAAAGTTTGACACGCGCCACTGGTTGCCCTCTTTGCGCGCGGTAATCAACCATTGTCGGGTGAACGAAGTGCTGTCCTCCGACTGGATCGTTCCTTCATAGAGGAAAGTCGATCGTTGCTCTCCTTCTGTTTTTTCCATCAGCCGGTAATGCACTCGGGGCTTCTGGGTTGAGGCGTCGATTTTTTGCCCGCTGGTGAGCCGGATCTCCTCATCGATTTTATGCAGTGCCACACTGACGGCGAGCGCCTTGGCCTTCGGCAAATCGATCGCGACGTAGTGTTGGTCGACGAACTCTTCGGCAACTCCTTGGGCGCTGTTGAGATCGCGGCCGCAGCCGCTCGCCAGCAACACGGCGAAGATCAGGGCGGCGCAAGCGGTGACGCTTGTTTTGGTTAAGAACCTAACTGACATATTCGGTTAGCCAGTCCAGCGCTTCGGTGACGGCCCGTTGCATGTGCATCGGATCGGAAAGACGGTGGTCGCTGCCCGGAAAGATCGAGAGACGCTTTGCGCTCGATAAACAGGCGTGGAGTTCGTACGCTTCTTCGACCGGGATAATTTCATCCGCGGCGCCATGCAGAATCAGAACCGGACATTTGATCCGTCGCACTGAATCGGACACCTGGATGCTTTCTAAATCTTCGAGCAAAGACACATTCAACCTTTGGTCGTTATAAATCGTGAAACGCTGCTCGCGCCATTGTTGACACTG
>JBEVIO010000501.1:0-3869 GCA_040510635.1 Binatia bacterium
CCGCTGTCGTCTGGTTGTTCGGTCGGTGCAAGTTGGCCAATCCCTGGCGCCAGGCAAAAGGCAGAACACCGAGCGCAATCTTACGTATCCCCGCCGAAGCCGCGCGCGCGAGAAGAATCAGAACACCAAACACAGCCAACAGCGCCCCCGCAAACCAAGAACCCGAGATTATGTTTCTCGTGATCGATACGGCAAAAGCCCAGATCCCTGCAGCAATAAGGGCGAATAAAATCCATGTCAGCCAATCGCGCGCCGGCCGCTCGGCATCGAAGGTCGCACGCAGCGCCGACAGCGGCGAGATATTTCGCAACGGCAGTAACGGAATCAGAGCGAACAAGAGCGTCGTACCCAGTCCCACCGCCCATCCGGCAACAATGCCCCGGGGCGCGAGCGAAACCACCGTCGTCAAAGGTAGAAAGTCTTTGAGCGCGAGCGGCAATGCGAACTGCGCAGCCACCCCTAAAGCGGTGCCGAGCAAAGAGCTGATGAACGCCAAGGAAAGGACCTGGATCACATAGACGCAAACCGTTTCGTGCGGCGCCGCGCCGATACATCGGAGTAGCGCCGCGGATCGCGCCTTGACCGTGGCGAAGACGTGCACGACGCTGGCGACCCCGACGCCCGAAAGAAGCACGGCGATAAAGACCGCTAGCGTGAGAGAGCGGGAAAGATTTTCCATGGACGCGGCGATCGATTCGCTGCGCTTGCTGACGGTGTCGGCCTCCAAGCGCAGCTGTTGCAACTTCGGCGCGAGATTGCCCACCAGCCGGTCCACGTCGGTGTCAGGTTGAAGCTTGAAATAGACTCGATATCGCACCAGGCTGCCTTTTTGTAACAACTCGGTGCGATCCAAATACGCCATCGGATTGTAGACCCGCGGACTGATCAAAGAAAACGCCAGGGTTTCGCCGGGAATCTTGCGAAGCCTGCCGGCAATGCGAAACTCATATTCGCCGATCTTCAGCCGATCCCCCACCTGGGCGTTGAACTGCAACATCACGTTCTCATCGACTAGCGCGTTAGCGCCGCGGTGAAATTCTGCCAATGACAATGGCGGCGTGCTTTCGAGCGCGCCGTAAAAAGGAAAAGCGCTGCTGATCGCGCGCACTTGCATCAGCCGAGAATCACCGCCGCGTGGAAAAAACACCATCGAGGCAAAGCCGATCAGACGCGCTTGTTCGCCGCCCACTGAGCGAAACAGATTTTCGTCTTCGGCGGTGAATGGCTCGCGGCTATCGAGCGCGAGGTCCGCGCCGAGCAGGCTCTTGGATTGGGTTTGAATATTGGAGAGTAAATTGTCGCGAAACGAAAATGCCGCCACCACCGCGGCCACGGCCAGGATGACGCTCGACATGGAAAACAGTAATGGCCGCAGGCCCTGCCGCCCGTCGCGCCAAGCGAGACGCCAAACCCAGGCTTTAAATATCGCTCCCATCGGATGCCTACGTTATAAGTTGGTTCGCGCCGCTTTCGTTTCGGCGCTGTCCAAAGCAAGCCGGCCGCCTCTCAATTGTATCAAACGGCTCGTCTGCCGGCTCATTTCCTGGTCGTGCGTAACCAGCAGCAGTGTTGTACCGCGGGTCGCGTTCAAATCAAAAATGAGTTTAATGACGTCTTTAGCGGTTTCCGCGTCGAGATTACCGGTAGGCTCATCCGCGAAGAGGATCTTGGGCTGATTGATGAAAGCGCGCGCGATCGCCACGCGCTGCTGTTCGCCGCCGGATAGCTGCACCGGATAGTGATTCAAACGACCGTCGAGACCCACTTGTTTCAGCAAATCCCCGGCGCGGCTGCGGGCATGGTTTTCGCCGCGAATCTCGGCCGGAACCATGACGTTTTCCAGAGCGGTCAACGAAGGCAACAACTGGAAATTTTGGAAAATGAAGCCGATGGACTGATTGCGAATGCGCGCAAGATCGTCCTCGCTGGCGTTGTGCAGCCCGACGCCGTCAAACACCACAGCGCCTTCGCTAGGCCGTTCGAGCCCAGCGCAGATCGCGATCAGCGTAGTCTTGCCGCTGCCCGAGGGGCCGACGATAGCGCAGGTGCTGCCTTCTTCGATGACGAACGACACATCGCTCAGGACGTTAACGCTACGCTCACCGCTCTTAAAAACCTTGCCCAAATGCTCTACGCTTAAAATGGCGTGGTTGCTCATGCGGTATGGGAGTGGGCGAAAAGGAATTTAGCGAAGGGACAAATCTCTCGATAACTATTGTCAAGTAAAGCAACTTTAGAATTTTTATGATGACGACACAACTCGGCCGTTTCACAAGGATTGTCCAACGCACGGCGGCTGCGATAATCGTGTCGCTGACACTCATGGGCGCGATACCCACGCAAGGCGTGGTCTTGTTTCTAGGCGACAGCATCACCGCGGGATACGGACTCGATCTCGAACAAGCGTATCCTGCCCTCATTCAGGAAAAAATCGACGCCAAACGGTGGCAATTCAAAGTCGTCAACGCGGGACAAAGCGGCGACACCAGTGCCGGCGGATTGAGCCGGATCGACTGGCTGCTCAGAAATCGGGTCGACGTTCTGGTTTTGGAACTCGGCGCCAACGACGGTTTGCGCGGACTACCGGTCGAAACCACACGGAAAAATCTTCAGGCCATCATGGATCGAACAAAAACAAAATATCCTGGCGCAAAGATTGTTATCTCGGGCATGAAGGTGCCGCCGAACATGGGCCGCGAGTACGGCGCACAATTCGACGCGATTTATCCCGCGCTGGCCAAAAAAAACCAAGCGCCGCTGATCCCATTTGTTCTCGAAGGGGTCGGCGGCGTGCGCGAGCTCAACCTGCCGGATGGCATGCACCCGACCGCCAAAGGCCATCAAATCGTCGCCGCCAATGTATGGAAAGTGTTGGAACCGGTGCTGCGAAGTTTGAGCCGCGGATAAGCGATGCTGGCTGAACGGTTTGACTGACGCATTAATTCACCACGAAGAACGCAAAGGTCACGAAGTTCAAGAGTCTTTATATCCGAAATCTTCGTGCGCTTCGTGGTGAGATCTCGTTTCCGTTTCAATGGAGCTTCCTCCTTGACACTATCTGCGCTACTGAACCATAGTTCATCTAATAAATTCATTGTTACTCGCCCAACGAAGGAGACAGTATGGCAATTCGATTGATCGTCGGAATTAATGCGGCGCCGGGAAAAGGATCTGAGCTGGCAAACCTGTATAAGGCCCGCTGCGCGGACATAATGACCGAGCCCGGCTGCGAGCAGTTCGAAGTTTTTCAAAGCGTGGTCAATCCCGACAAGCTAACCATCCTCGAACGCTGGACTGACCAGGCCGCATTGGACGTACACGCCAAAGCAAACGCGACGCGCGCTCCGCTGCCGGCGGAATTGCGGGTCGGAACAACTGAACGAGAAGACTATCAGTACAACCGGACGCGGTAGTTCCAGGTGGCGTAATTCTACCCGCGTTGCCTGCGCTGGATATTATTTTCCGTATCGAAGCAGATCGGCTCCCTATACCCCCGTGAGATCGTGATGATGTTCGGGGTTTCGTCTTTGATCGTCTGAAAGAGCGGCTCGGTAGCTCGCCACAAACCGTTAACCGGCGCATCGTGATGGCCCAGAATATAGACATCCGGTTTATAGGCCCTGACATGCTCCAGCGCCCGCTGCGACGTGAGGGTGTGCAGAAATGACGCCGACACGGCAACTAGCGCGACATCCACACGTCCGATTCGGGTCATCGCAGCTTTCTCGTAGTCCGTAATCACTCCACCGCTGTCGCGAAACATGATGCGAAATCCGTTATCCAGTGTAATCAGGTAGGCAATCGTTCCTTCCGTAACAACGCGCGGATCGTTGGTGCCGCGTTCTCGGATTTTATTGCGCTCGGCTATT
>JBEVIO010000502.1:0-3500 GCA_040510635.1 Binatia bacterium
CATCGTTGAGCGGATCGTGCGCAGTCCCAAGACCGCCAGTCTCCAATTCGCTAATAATATTTCATCGGTCGGCGGCATTGGATTCTTTACCCATTCGGCGACCAAAACTCCCGACGAGCGTTATTTGGAAGTCGTGCTCGCGACCCCGGAAACTTTTGAAACCAAGGGCGAGTACAGCGAAAAAATTCATCAACTCTTTTCGCGCTATGGCTTCGACTTGCTCAGCAGTCTCAGCGGCGACAGCGAAATCTATCAAGACGGTGAGCTCAGCGGCTACGGTCTGAATCTCGCTTGGCGCACTGTCGTTACGGAACCGGGCGGCAGCCGAGTCGGAATGGCGCGCGCGATTATTTATTTTCCGAAGGACAAAGTTCGAAGTTTCTTGCGCGAGGAAATAAAACAAAATGATTTGCTTCGCGACGCGGTGATTTTCGGCGAGGAAGAAAATGGCCCGCTCGCACTGGTCTCGTACCAGCCGCAAAACCCTCGACCGGATTTTCGCCCGGCTATCCGCGAGGACAATTTAGCTTCGCTATCCACCGAAACTACTTCGGCGCGGACCACGACTGCGCCGTCGCCAGCGAAAGAGCCGGCTGGGAAGATTAATCAAAAGTCGGAGAGCGAAAAAAAAGAAATAGCGGCCAAGGAAATTGAACCGCGCCTTGCCGCGAAGCCGAGCCCGTTCGATACCAAGGCGGAAGTCAAAGCAACGCCACCGGCGGCGCCGAAAAATAGTCCGACAAATTCGCCAGCGAATGGCATATCCAGTAGCTCCGGCGAAAAAGGAGTGCCACCAGCCGATAACGTCGGCGCCGAAAAGATTGCGCAGGAGGCTGCCGCCGAAACGGCCCGCCCGGTAGCGCCAGTGGCCGAGTTAAAACCGGAACCGCCATTGCCGGAGCCCCAGGTATCTCCGGCGCCAGTCGCGTTAGCATCCGCACCAATTGTTGCGGAAAAGCCTGTTGAAGTGCCGAGCGCCAATCCGCTTCCGGTCGCGTTACCGTCGATTGTTGAGACGCCGGCGAAATCGCCACCGGCCCCGGAGAATGACAAAGCGGAAAGGCCGCTTGCGGACGGCGCCAAACTCGCGACGCCAAAACCATCGCCCGAAATGAAGCGGAATGAGGCGGAGCTCAAGCCAGTCATAGAACCGCAGAAGACCGCGCCATTGGCCATGCCGTCGAAGTCAGTGGAAAATAGGTCAGAGCCAAAGCGCGCCGTTGAAATAAAAGCGCCGGAAGTTGTCACTGTGCCCGCGATGATCGCGAAATTGCCGGAACCGATTCCTGCAATTAAAGAACAACCGCCCGCGCCCGTCGCCGAAGCGACTCGATTAGACAAAGGATTACCCGAGACAAAATCAGCGCCGCCGGCCCCCGCCTCGTCCAAGCGACAGCAAGAGATTCCGGTCAAGCCAAGCGAGTCCGCCGCAGTGTCGGCGCCCGAACAAAAGGCGTCGCAATCGCTGCGCACAACCGAAGACAAAGCTCCCGCGCCGTTAAAAGCGACGGCTGCAGTCGAGGTGCGGCCGATCATTACTGCAAAGACAGAGGTGCCAAAGGAAAAAAAGCCGGAGACAAAACCGCTTGAGCCAAGTACTGCGGCAAAAACTACGCAAGCGCCGGCGCCGATCGTCCAGGCGGCATTGCCTGCTGTGGCGCCGAGCCCAGTCAAGAGCGAGCCCGCGGTTGTTGCACCTGTACCGGCGACGACCGCTACGCCGGTCGAACAAAAAGCAATAGAAAAACCGATCGGTGAACAACTCGCTCTAGTCAGAAAAAACCCGATCGAAATGGTGCCGGAGAACAAGGCTTTGATCCAGCCGCGGCCAAAAGCCTTGGAAGGCTTTATCATCCAACTGGCATTTCAAGACAAAGACAAAGCACAGCATTGGGCGGAGAATATGCAGCGACGCGGCTACGCGGTTTCGATCACGGAGGCTGGCGTGGACGGCGCTCTTCGCGTACGGCTGGGAAATTTTGCTTTACGAGATGATGCTGAACGGCAACTGCGAAGCTTCAAGCAAGACGGCATCAATGGCATCATTATCAATCTGCCCCAGGCGTTTCGCCCGGAAGCGCGCAGCTCCATGCCGTAGCTCGGTTCGGTTGCTAGCGTTGGTAGTAACGCAAGCAAGGGCGCGCGGTGAGCTCCGACCATTTAAGGCTGCCAATTCCTACCTCAAGGCTTTAGTTTTTCACGCAGGATCTCGTTGACTTTCTGGGGGTTGGCTTTTCCCTGCGTCGCTTTCATGATTTGCCCGACAAAAAAGCCCAAGACTTTTTCGTTGCCGGAGCGATATTGGACAATTTGTTTGGGATTGGCCGCGAGCACCTGATCGATAGCTGCCTCGATGATGCCCAGATCCGAAAGTTGCTCCAGGTTCTTTTCATTGACGATTTGTTGTGGTGTTTTATTGGAGTCGAGCATCGCGTCGAAAACCGTCTTGGCGATCTTGCCGTTGATCTTGCCCTGATCGATCATTTGCACCATTTGCGCTAAATTCAACGCCGCCAATGGCCAGCGGGCAAGATAGAGTTGTTCATCGAGTTTGCGCTCTTTCAGTACGCGGAACAAATCTCCAACAATCCAATTGCCGAGCGCCTTCGGGTTGGCGTGAGCTAGCACGGCTTCTTCAAAATAATCCGCCACGTCTTTTCTGCCCGTGAGGAGCTCCGCGTCATACCCGGAGAGTCCGTATTCATTTACGAAGCGCGCTTTGCGCGCATTGGGAAGCTCGGGCAGGGCGGCACGAACCTGCGCAATCCAGGCATCATCGATTACGAGCGGCAACAAGTCCGGGTCGGGAAAATAACGATAGTCGTGCGCCGATTCCTTCGAGCGCATGGAGCGGGTCTCTTCGTGGTGCTCGTCCCAGAGGCGAGTTTCCTGGACGAGCTTGCCGCCGTCGGAGAGAGTCTCGATTTGTCTCGCGATCTCGAATTCGAGCGCGCTTTCAACGGCGCGAAACGAGTTCAGATTTTTAATCTCGATCTTGGTTCCCAAGGTCTCCGTGCCCTCGGGACGCACTGAAACATTGGCGTCGCAACGAAAGCTGCCCTCTTCCATGTTGCCATCGCAGACACCGAGGTATTGAAGCATCGCTCTCAGTGTTTTGAGATAGGCGCCGGCCTCGGCGGTGGCGCGTAAGTCAGGCTCGCTGACGATTTCCAACAGCGGCACGCCGGCGCGATTGAGATCGACGAGGCTTGCGTCTCCATGAGCGTCGTGGATGTTTTTGCCCGCGTCCTCTTCCATGTGGATGCGCGTCAGGCGCACGCGCTTCACCTTGCCATCCAATTCGACGTCGACGTAGCCGCCGGTACAGACGGGCAACTCGTATTGGCTAATTTGATAGCCTTTGGGCAAATCCGGGTAGAAGTAATTCTTGCGGGCGAGGATGCTTGACCGCGCGATTTCACAGTGGGCGGCCAGACCGGCTTTGATGGCGAATTCGACGACTCGTTTGTTCAGCACCGGTAAAACACCGGGAAAGCCGG
>JBEVIO010000503.1:0-4391 GCA_040510635.1 Binatia bacterium
TTAGAGGAACTAGGCTTGGAGCCAAAGCGCGATAACATTTCGTTCCTACCGATCGGCGATCCGGTGACGATCGGGCACGCGCTCGAAGCCGGACGGATCGACGCCGCGGTGCTCGATCCGGCGCTCAGCCGGCGGCTGGCGAGCAAAGGATTTACCCAGCTTATCGATCTCGCCAAGACCGACGCCAGCTTTCCGGGATTGGGATTGGGAGTCACGCGCGCCTATCTGGACCAGCAGCCGGCGACACTTGAAAAAGTCGTCCGCGCTCTCACCGAAGGCCTTGCCTTCGTTCAGTTGCCGGCCAATAAACCGGTGGCGCTGAAAATTTTAATGAAGCAATTGCGGCTCACCGATGCGCACGCGGCCGAGGAGGGCTACCAGGATCATCTGCTCACGCTCAACCGCAAACCTTACCCGTCATTGGCCGGGCTGCGCGCGGCGCAGCGCTTGATGGCGCAACAGAATCCGAAAATCGCCGCGCTCAAGGTCGAGGATCTCGCCGACCCGCGTTTCGTGCGCCAGCTCGATGACAGCGGCTTTATCGACCGGCTCTACGCGGCGCAACGCTAGCGCGCGCCCGGCGCGTCTAGGGTTTAGAGTCTGGGGTCTAGGGTTAATCAATCCCTCAACGCCAGACCCAAGAACGCTAAACACGAGACCATTATCTCTACGTTTGAATCCATTTCTGGATTGCGATATTCGCTGCCTATAGAACCTGTAAAATTTTGGAGGTCAATCGTGCTTGAAGGAAAAGTCGTTCTCATAACCGGCAGCGGGCAGGGCATCGGCAAGCATGCGGCGAAAACGTTTGCCCAAGAAAAAGCCAAGGTCGTGATCGCCGACTTCAACGACGAACTCGCCAAGAAAACCGCTGCGGAGATCGGCCGCACCACCGAGACTTTGGCCGTACATGCCGACGTGCGCGACGAGCACAGTGTTAAGGCGATGGTCGACGCCGCAATCAAACGCTTCGGCCAGATCGATGTGTTGATGAACAATGCGGCGATCGTGCCGCATTTCGCGTGGAATATTCCGCGCTGGCCGTTGATCGCCGACATGCCCCTCGAATTCTGGGATCGGGTGCTTCACACCAATCTTTACGGCACCTTTTTCGGCACCAAACATGTGATTCCGCACATGACGAGGCAAAAGGGCGGCCACATTATCAATCTTTACGGCGGCGGCGGAGTGAAACCGGGCGGCGCCGGCACGTACATGGTCACTAAAGACGGTATTCGCACTTTTTCTCGTTACGTTGCGGAAGAAGTTCGCGATGCAAACATCTGCGTGGTGACTTTCTCGCCGCGGGTACCGATCGCGACGGAAACCGCGCCGGCGGAAGCCCTCAAGCGCTTGCCCGGACCGGAAGTCCTCGGCCAAGGCTTCGTGCTGTGCGCGCAACTGTCGATGGATCAGAGCGGCAAGTGTTTCGCGCATGAAAACGGCAGGCTGGTCGATGAATTGGCGCGGGAAGGATAAAGCAGGCTTGAGGCGCGAGGCGTGAGTCAGAGGAAGAGATCATGAAAGTCATCGATGCCGATGCCCATGTGATCGAGAGCGAATCGGCATGGGATTACATGCTGGAATCCGAACGGCAATATCGGCCGCGCATTGTCGGCGCGGCGAGCGGCGACCCGGCGATCAATTATTGGCACATCGACGGCAGATTGATGCCGCGCAGCAACGTTGAAAAAAATCTTCCCGAAGCGGCCCGCGACATGAGCGATCTGAGCATTCGTTTAAAGCACATGGACGAGCTCGGCATCGATATTCAGGTGATCTATCCGACGATTTTTATTTTTCCGACGGCGCGCCGCGCCGAGGTCGATCTTGCGATTTGCCGGAGCTACAACCGCTGGATGGCCGATATCGTCGCCAAGGCGCCGGACCGATTTCGCTGGGTGGTCGTACCACCGTTGCTTAACATGGCTCGCGTCGCCGATGAGCTCCAGTTCGGCAAGGAGCACGGCGCCTGCGGCGTGTACTTGAGAGGCTTGGAAGCGGATCGGCGCTTGAGCGATCCTTATTTTTATCCGATGTATGACGCCGCGACGAAGCTCGACCTGCCCATTTGCGTGCACTCGGCGAACGGCAGCATCGAGGCGCATGATTTTTTTCTCGACGAGCCCGGATTTTGCAAATTCAAGCTGGCGGTAGTGGGAGCGTTCCATTCGCTGGTGAACGACGGCATTCCCGAGCGCTTCCCTAAGTTGCGCATCGGCATCATCGAAGTCAGCGCCCAGTGGATTCCCTACGCGATCCACGATCTGGCGCGGCGCCACACGCGCCGCGGCAAGCAGCTGAGCGATAATTTGCTCAAAGAAAAACGCGTTTACGTCACCTGTCAGACCGACGACGATCTGGATTATTTGCTCGGCTACGCCGGTGAAGATAATTTGGTGATCGGCACCGATTACGGTCACTCAGACAACGCCAGCGAGATCGAAGCGCTGCGCAAACTCAGAAACGAGGGCAGATTGCCGAATCGAGTGATCGAGAAGATTCTCGACGATAATCCGCGGGTGCTGTATGGTTTGTGAGGATTGGCCGAGGCGTCGAATAATTATTTGTCTCGCGCGAGAAAATCCCCCTCGATCCCCCTTTGCCAAAGGGGGAAGTTTCTCACGGAAGCGCCCGCAGGTCCTAATTCGCCAAGCCCGTTACCCCTCTTTGGAAAAGAGGGGCAGGGGAGATTTGAAGAATTAGTAGACGGCAGTAATAGTTCTGGAGGGTTTCAATGTTAACGATCGATGCCGACGCGCACGTGATCGAATGCGAGAAGACTTGGGATTACCTGGAAGGCGACGATAAGCGCTACCGGCCGGTGGCGATCGCGGTCGACATGCCGACGGGCAAGACGCAAAATTTTTGGATCATCGGCGGGCGTTTGATCGGCGGTCGCGATAATATCGGGCAAGACACTTCGAAAGAGTCGCGCGAGATGGCGAACATCGATTCGCGCTTGAAGCACATGGATGACATCGGCACCGGCGTACAAGTGCTTTATCCGACGCTTTTCCTAAGGCCGGTTACCGATAATCCGCGCATCGAGCTGGCGCTTTGCCGGTCGTACAATCGCTGGATGGCGGATATCTGGTCGAAGGACAAAAAGCGTCTTCGTTGGGCGGTCCAGCTGCCTTTGATGACGATGGACCAAGCACTCGACGAGCTGCGCTGGTCGCACGGCAACGGCGCTTGCGCGGTCTTCATGCGCGGCATCGAAACCAACCATACGCTGCACGATCCCTATTTTTTCCCGCTCTATGAAGAAGCGAGCCGGCTCAACATGCCGATCGGTATTCATTCCGGGATCGGCAACTTCACGGTCAACGAAATGCTCGGCGGCGAACCGTTCCGCGTGGCCAAGCTGATCGTTATTGGCGGCTTTCACTCGATGATTCTTAATGGCATCCCGGAGAAATTTCCCAAACTGCGCATCGGCGCCATCGAAGTCGCGGCGCAGTGGGTGCCGTATTTGGTGCATGATCTGAACTTGCGATTTCCAAAACTGGAAGGCAAGGAAGCGCGGCCGGATGTCCTCAGCGGCAGCGATCAATTATTCGTCGCCTGCCAGACCGACGACGATCTGCCCTACGTGCTCCAGTATGCGGGCGAAAATTGCTTGATGATCGGTTCCGACTACGGCCATGCGGATAATGCCAGCGAACTGTTGGCGTTGGCGAAGCTCAAAGACAATGGTGAGATCGATCCGAAGGTGATCGACAAGATTCTTTACCACAATCCCACGAAGTTTTATGGGTTGGATGGGGATTAGGATGCGTGTTCGTGAGGCGTGATCGTGCGAAATTGAACATGTGGTCGGGAGCGGAAAACGGATACAAGAAAGATTTCTCCCGGAGTTCACCCTGAGCCCAGCCGAAGGGGTCGAAATGACAGATTCAGGAAAGCGAAGGCGTTTCTGTGGCTGATACATTCGATTTACTTCTGACCGGTGGCACGGTTCTCAATCCGGCGACCAAGCTGAATGAGAAGTTGGATGTCGGCGTGACCGGTGATCGGGTCACGGCGATGCAGGCCAACCTGGCTCGGGCTGCCGCGAAGAAAGTCTTGGACGTTACCGGCTGTTACGTTACTCCAGGACTTATCGACTTCCACGTGCACAGCTACTGGGGCGTGAATCCGTATGGCTGTAATCTCGATTCGCTCTGCCTCGCTACTGGGGTAACAACGGCGATGGATGCGGGTTCTGCCGGGCCGGTTAATTTTCTCGGCTTTCGAAAATTAGTTTACGATCAGTCCAAGACGCGCATGCTCGGTTTCATCGCTCTGGCGCAACACGGCGTCTTGAACACGCCCGGAGAGTTGCTCAACCTCGGATTCGCGGATTCCGACGGTGCTGCCGAGGCTGTCGGCAATAACCGCGACATCGG
>JBEVIO010000504.1:0-3049 GCA_040510635.1 Binatia bacterium
CGTCGTAAATCACTGAACACCAAATCAACTAAAAAGGCCCCGGCTCGTAAGAGCTTGGGCCTTTTTTATTGACTCCTGTAAGAGGACCTTCATGGCGTTGTCGCCGCACGGATGAAAACCAGTCAAAATTACAGTAAAATTGGCTTTGCGACTTCATTATGATCAGCACGGTTATATTCGATCTGGACGGCCTCCTGGCAGACACTGAACGGTTACATTGCCGCGCTTATCAAATGGCGCTTTTGGAGCACGGTGTCGAGCTCGACGAAACGGACTATTGCGAGCACTGGGTGCGCTTCGGCAAGGGTATCGCCGACTGGGTCACCCTGCAGAAGCTCGATCTGGATCCTCACTCGCTTCGCCTGCGCAAAGCCGAACATTATTTGGATCTCTTGATTTCATCGCTCCGCCCGATGGAAGGCGCGCTCGAGCTGCTCGAAGCCATTCGCGGTAAGATGCATCTCGCGCTCGCGTCCTCCTCCTACCGCGACGCGATTGACGGTGTCTTGGCCGGCCTCGATATCGCCCATTATTTCGAGGTGATCGTCAGCGGCCTGGACGTGGCACAGGTGAAACCGGCGCCGGACATTTTTCTCAAAGCCGCCCATGACCTCGGCGTCGAGCCAGAGCAATGCTTAGTCGTGGAAGACGCCGAGAAAGGCATCCTGGCCGCCCATTTTGCCGGCATGCTTTCCATCGCCGTGCCGAGCGACTACACGCGCCATCACGATTTTTCCAAGGCGACAAAGGTTTGTGCGTCGCTAAAGGAAATCACGCCGGAATTGCTGCAAGCATTAGGCAGCGGCCGAGGCGAAGCTGGAATCGTGCGCGGGCTCTGACGTGATCGAATTTTTCAAAAAGTACTACGCCATCGGCTTGGTGCTCGCGCTCGTGGCGCCGCTTTGGCTTGACGCAGCAGCAAGTGACGGCGCAAACCGCGTACAAGCGCTGCGAGACGCGCTGATTTGGACCGGTGTATTGCTCGGCTGCTGGTTGCTTACCACGACACATCCCGATTTTCCCGTCAGAGGAACATGGCGAAAACCGACTGCGGGAGAAACTAAACTTTATATGCGGCTGCTGCTCGGAGTAATAATTACCGATTACGCCTCCAAAGCGATATTCTTCCGCTGGGATCGGCCGCATCCAGTGCAGGTGTTCAAAAATTTCGGCCTGCACTCGGTATATCACGCGGACCCACTCGAGCTTTTCCACTTAATTCTCTATACATATTTTCTCTACTTGTTTCTTCTTGGCGCATTGTTCTTTCGATTCTGGAACAAGTGGCTCGATCGTCTCTGGTTAGTGTCATGCACATTCGCACTCGGTGGCGCCACAGCCTTATTCGGGGAAAGGCTCATGTTCGGCGGCGTGCAAAATTCCTTTTATTTTGCCGGACCGCTGATGTGGCTATGTCCGCCTTGCGCTTCACCGTACTTTGCGAGCTACGCTTGGACGCCGGCCGATTTCTTCGTGCACGCGGTGATTATGCCGTTATTCATATTGTTCGCTTCCTATTTAATCCCTCTGCGCGCCTCGACAGAAGTAGCAAATTCGCAGACACAATCCGTCTAAACCTCTCTTGCAGTCACATGCGTCGTGACGTAGGTTGACCAACATCACCCCAGACAAGGAGTTCCTAGATACTATGGCTGCAGCCGAACTGATCGTCGATGTGCATCATCATTACATGCCAGAAATGTTGTTCGACCGTCTCGCTAAAATGGCTGGCGGCAAACGTATCGTCACGAATGAGATTAGCTTGACCCTCCATCCGTCGCGCAAAGATCTCGAAGCGCATATCCAATGCATGGACGAAGCCGGCATCACCGTTTCAATTTTGACGGACCAGGTGCAGGTGATGGGCGCCGAAGTCGCGCGCGCTCTCAACGACGGCATCGCCGCAGTCGAAAAAAAATACCCATCGCGCTTTCGCGGCTGCATTCACCTGCCGGTGCACGAACCCGAAGCCGCCAAGCGCGAGCTCGAGCGCGGCATGAATGAACTGGGCTTGCGCGCGGTCGCCCTGCTCGCCTGTCATCTCGACGTCCAACTCGACAATCCGGTCATGAACCCGCTCTTCGAGACTATTCAGAAAAGCAATCTACCGATCGTTATTCATCCCCAGTCGAAGCCGACCGGCTCAGACACCCTTTACAACTTAGACCGCTGCGTATTCCGGCCCTTGGAAACTACGCAGGCAATCGTCCGCGTCATGAACAGTGTCCTGCCGCGCTATCCGGAGCTGCGCTTCATCATGCCGCACCTGGGCGGCGGCACCTCTTCGCTCAAAGGGCGTATGATGGCTTTTTTCGAAACCGAGGATGCCGACATCCCTACGGACATGAAAGGTTACCTGAAAACCCAATCGGAGCAAAAAAAGTTCGGTCTTAGCGAGCGTTTCGAAAAACTCTTTCAGCGTCTCTATTTCGATACCGCCGGCACGGGCGCATGGTTGCCGGCCATGGCGGCGGCGTTCAACATCACGACCGCCGATCGCATCATGTTCGGCAGCGATTACCCGCTGGAATGCAAGACGGCGGCAAATCTGACCGAGTCGCTTAATATGGTTCGCGAAGCGTCCTGCTCCGACACCGACAAGACCGCGATCCTCGGCAAAACTGCCGCGGGTTTGTTCAAGCTGTGAAACCATTGCTGGGCTCGATCACCATGAAAATGTTTTGGACAATCATCGCCGTCATTAGTTTCAGCATCGCTAGCGCCGGCGCAGCGGAAACCCCGAAAGCGGAGCGGGCGCGTCTGGATCAGATCCAGAAAATCTTGAGTCCTGACGTGCCGCGGATATTGTGCTTGGACGAAAACTTTGCCACCGGGGCACAACCCACCGGCGACGCCTACGTCAAAGCTGCCGCTAGCGGCTTTCATGCGGTCTTGAGCTTGCGCACTGCCGGTGAAGGCATCGATTTGGTCCGTGAACGAGCGCAGGTGGAAAAGGCCAAGATGCGCTATTTCAACATTCCGGTGAACGGCGCATCGCCTCGCCTGGAACAGGCCGACGAGTTTCTTCGGCTGGCTCGCGACAAGGCCA
>JBEVIO010000505.1:0-8582 GCA_040510635.1 Binatia bacterium
TACCCGAGTGTGCCTGGGAACAAACCAAACCCTACCGATATCTCAATAGCAAGGATTTTGGCGGCAACGTCAGTCGAACAAATTTCGCGCCGCGGAGAGTGAACGGCATAGAGACCCATTTCCAGAATGCCGCAATCAGCCAACTGTGCGTCTATCCCTACGTTGTTTTCGTCGCTTTGAAGGATATCGAGCCCGGAACCGAGATCTGGTCCAGTTATGGTCCGCATTACGAATATGACCGATTCATGAACGAGCCCGAGGTGCGAGATTTTTTCTGTGGCCTATTAGGCATCGACTGCCACGAAAACTACTCGTACGAGTATTAAGGTTTTGCTTGCGCTATTTCGCTCGTTGATCCGATAATTTTTCACCGTGATCGAAGGAGGCTGCATGGAGATTTTCGATATTCATCATCATCTTGGTTCGTTTAGTGGCGGAAGTTTGCAAGAGGTCGATGACTGGCAGGGGCGGGACTATGTCAACCGAGTGCGGATTATGGAGGCCAACGGCGTAACTGGGTCGGCGATTCTCGCGGCCACAGGTTATATTCAGGCCGACGGCATCAAAGACACCATGCGGTGTAACGATACCGTGGCCGCTTACCGCAAGCGCGATCCGAAACGCTTCCCGGTCGCCTGTGGCATCGTCGAGCCGCTGCACGGCGCGCGCTCAATCGGCGAGCTTGAGCGCATGAAGCATGACCTCGGCCTCAATGGCGTGGTGTGGCACAGTCGCTTTCAGGGAGTCGCCGTCGATCACGCGCTGATGCGGCCGCTGTTAAAAAAAGTCGGAGAGCTCGGGCTGGTGCCGTTGATTCATACCAATGCCGAGTCGAACCTCGAAGCCGTTTGGCGATTGGAACGGCTCGCCTTGGAATTTCCAGAGCTCACCTTCGTGTCGATGGATGCGCTGACGACGAACACTAACAGCCAACTGGCTTTGGACATAGCCAAACGAACGAAAAACATTCTTTTTGACACCGCGCACGTACGGGGCTCTGCCTACGTTCGTCAGTTTGTCGAGGCGGTGGGCTCACATCGTCTGATTTTCGGCAGTCTTTTTTATTCTTATCCGGCGAGTTACGAGCATTGCGCGACGCTCGACGAGATCAAAGCGGCCAAGATCGGCGATGCGGACAAGGCCAATATTCTCGCACTGAACGCAACGAGGCTCTTTAATTTTTCTTGACCATAAACCGCGCCGATGCAATCCGGCCTGCAGCGCGGCTTCGCATTAGGAATTGGCGGTTTGCGCCGCGCGACGAGTCACCGTAATTTGACAATCCAGCCGGCCTATGATTCCTCAGATGTGATCAATCAAGAGGAGAGATTCGCAAGTTAGCACCGATGAAAATCTATTATTGTTTCGCCCTCTCGATGGCGCTAGTGCTCATGGTCCAAAATGATGCGCGACCGACGCCTGATAAAGCACCGGCCCGGCTCGCGCTGTTGAAGATTAACCAAAAATACGAGAGCAGAACTACCGTCAAGAAATCCATGATCCCCGGCGCCAGCAACGGCCTGTTCGCTACGCTGCGAATCAAAAAAGGCGAAGTCATCGGTGAGCTCGGCGGCCGCCTCGTTTCGGCGGAGGATTACCCCAAAGGTAATCACTACGTAGCGACCCTGCCGGAATGCGCCCGCGATAAAATCCGGCCCTATAAATACATCGACAGCAAGGATTACGGTGCGAACGTAAGCCGCATCAATTTCGCGCCGAGCGCAATAAACGGCAGGGAAACCAATTTCCAGAACGCGGCGATCAAGCAGCTCTGCCAGCATCCCTATTTTATTTTCGTCGCATTGAAGGATATCGAGCCTGGCGTGGAGATTTGGTCGAGCTACGGGCCCAACTATGATTATGACAGATTCATGCAGCTGCCCGAAGTGCGAGATTTTTTCTGCGCTCGCTTGAAAATAGACTGCCGTGAAAAGTTCGTTTTTTCACATTGACAATTTGGTTAGCAGTTTGACCAGGCGCCGCTAGATGTCTTTCCCTCGTCTGATCTCGCGGCTAGATCATTTTTCGCGGTTCCGAAATCGATCCGCTCTACGCTATTATTTCCGCCGGATTGGGGCGCGCGCTTCTATGTCGAACGATTTAGCTTCGCCGTGCCGGTGAACTACAATATCGTCATTTCACAGTTGGCGGAAAACGCTATGGACTACAAAACCGATGATCTGCGAATTAAAGAAATTGACGAGCTGGTCGCGCCGGTGGATTTATTGCGTGAGTTCGCCATGACGCGCAGCGCTGCAGCGACCGTCTGGCAGACGCGCCAGGAAGTTCACAAGATCCTGCACGGCGCCGACGATCGCCTCTTGGTGATTATGGGGCCATGCTCGATTCACGACGTCAAGGCGGCCAAGGATTTTGCCCAGCGGCTCCATGAAGCCAAAAGCCGGCTCGCGGCCGATCTATTGGTTGTGATGCGGGTGTATTTCGAGAAGCCGCGCACTACAGTCGGTTGGAAGGGGTTGATCAACGATCCTAACTTGGACGACAGCTTTCGCATCAATGACGGTTTGCGCATCGCGCGCCGATTGCTCCTCGATCTCAACGAAATGGAGATGCCGGTCGGGTGCGAGTTCCTCGACATGATCACGCCGCAATATATCGGTGATCTGGTTTCCTGGGGAGCGATCGGAGCGCGCACGACTGAAAGCCAGGTGCATCGCGAGCTCGCCTCCGGTTTGTCATGCCCGGTCGGCTTCAAGAA
The DNA here is from genome assembly GCA_040510635.1 of Binatia bacterium. Classification (GTDB taxonomy): domain Bacteria; phylum Desulfobacterota; class Binatia; order UBA9968; family UBA9968; genus DP-20. The sequence continues at coordinate 2,720 of JBEVIO010000505.1, forward strand.
CGGCACGGACGGCAATATCCGCATCGCCGTCGACGCCATTCGCGCGGCGCAGGCGCCGCATCATTTTATGGCGGTCACGAAAGCCGGGCGCTCGGCGATCGCGGCGACCACCGGCAACGAGGATTGCCACATCATTTTGCGCGGCGGCAGACAACCGAACTACGATGTTGAAAATATCGCGGCCACGGTAAGGGCTCTGGCCGAAGCGGCGATTCCGGCGCGGATCATGATCGATTTCAGCCATGGCAACAGCGGCAAGGATGAGCAGCGCCAGCTTCTCGTTGGACGAGACGTGGCGGCGCAAATTGCGTCCGGCAATGGTGCTATTTTCGGCGTTATGGTCGAAAGCCACTTAAAAGCCGGCCGCCAGGATCTGCTTGCCGGTAAGGAATTGGTCTACGGCTTGAGCATCACCGATGCCTGCATTGGTTGGGAGGAAAGTCGCGCTCTGCTCGACACACTAGCCGATGGCGTGCGGCGGCGGCGTCTCAAGGCAGCGCTGGATGACGAATCCGAATAGCAATCGTCCGTCGTTCGACCTTGACGCGGTTGCCACTGTTTAGTACGGGTGACCTTCTCGCATCAGAACCGTCCGGTGTTCGCCGCAGACCTTGCCGTGCCGGCGCCCGAGCGAGAATTAATTCGCTCTCTTGTCTTGACTCGCTTTGCCGGTCCGCTTTATCTTTGCAAAAAAATTCATTGGGTTTTCTCGTTAGCCGTGCCGACTGCTTTTGTTCGGCGCGGTTTACGCCGTGACGGTAACAACAAACAGGAGTTTCATCGCCATGAAATTTTTCTCGTTACGCCTACTGGGTTTGCTGCCGTTGTTGTTTTTTCTCGAGCTTCCAGTGCAAGCAGCGACGCCGCTGACCAAAGTGGTCATGACCTCCGGTTCCGCGAGCGAGCGCGACGGTGTGGTCTACGTCGCACAAGACCAAGGGTTGTTTCGTAAGTACGGTCTCGACGTGAGCTTTGTCCAAGTTCGCAACGGCCCGGTTGCCATGTCGGCATTGAGCTCGGGCGAGACGCAGTTTCATTGGGGCTCGGTTTCCGGCGCGAATCTCGGCGCGATCGCCGAAGGCGCGGACTTGGTTTTCGTTGCGGGATTCATCAACCGGCTCTCGGGCATGTTCATGGTCAATCCGCAAATCAAAACTCCGGTGGAGCTGAAAGGGAAAAGCATCGCCGTTAACAGTCTGAGCGGCGGAGGGTGGATTTTTTCGATGTTGATGTTGGACTACTGGGGCCTCTCGCCCGAGCGGGACAAGATACAGTTCAGGACCTTGGGTGAGCAGGCGGTGATGGCGCAGGGCGTCATGAGCGGCACAGCCGACGCGGCATTTTTGGGCTACACGTTCGGCAAAATGCTTCAGGGCAAGGGATTCCGCGTTTTGGCCGATAGCGAGAAGCTGCCCATTCCCTATCAGGGCTCGGGTGTCATGGCGAAGCGGAGTTTCATCCATGCGGCGCCGGCCACACTGGAAAACGTGCTCAGAGCTTTGCTCGATAGCGCGGCATTTATCCGCAACCCGGAAAATAAGGCGCAAGTCACCAAAGCGCTTGCCCGAGCGTTGCGCTTCAAACGGGTCGAAGGCGCCGACGACGGTTATCAAAGCATGGTCAATCTTTACGAGCGAAAAATTTATCCGAGCATCGAGGGCATTCGCAACGTGATCCGCTTGCTCGGCGCCAACAACGAAAAAATTCGTCGCCTTAAGGCTGAAGATTTGGTCGACGATAGTGCCGTTCGAAAAATGGAGAAAGAGGGGCGGTTTTGACTTCGGCATCGGCTTTAAAAAGTCGGGAGGTTGTGTCATAGAGGAGGCGCCGACGTCGATCGGTATCACGCAAAATTCCAAAGGTAATTTCAGACCAGGAGATTTACAGTGGCTTTTCAAAAAATCGGTATCATGAGTATCGGCGAGATGGGATTTCACTGGGCGAAGCTGCTCAAAAGCCACGGCGTGGAAGTGCTAACCTTCGACAAGGACCGCGGTGAAGTGAGCCGCAAACGCGGCGAAAACGCCGGCGTCAAGTCGGTGGGCTCGATGGCGGAATTGGTCTTAAACGCCGAGTTGATCGTTTCCATCGTCGTGCCGTCGGCGGCGGCGCGGGTGGCGGCGAAGGTCGCGGAGGCGGTGAAAACGGCGGGACGAAAGGATCTCTTGTTCCTCGATGCCAACGCCATCTCGCCTATGACTGCGGATGAAATTGCCGAAACCTTGCGTCCCGCGGGCGTGAATTTTGTCGACGGCGGCATTATTGGTTCGGCAGCCAGAATAGGAAAGGGAACGATCGTTTATGTTTCCGGTCCAGCGGCGAGCCGACTGCAAGCTTTGGAAGAATTCAAGATTCCGATCAAAGTGCTGGGCGCGAACACCAACCAAGCCTCGGCTTTCAAAGTAGTCTATGCCGGTCTCACTAAGGGGTTGCAGGGATTGTTTTGCGAGCTTCTGATGGGCGCCAGGCGATTCGGTTTGCTCGATGAGATCCGTGCGCAATATGAGGAAAGCTTTCCTGGATTGCTCGACAAAGTGTCCGGCTCTATTGTTGGCTTGCAGATTCACGCCGGCCGGCGTGCCGAGGAGATGGATGAGTTAAAACGAACATTTAATCACCACGGCATGGGCTCTTTCATGGCGCCGGCGGTGCAGAAGGTGTTGGAAGCAATCGCCGCTTTGGAAGTAGGCAAGGCTTCAGTCAGCGGCGCACGTGAGGGCGACCTGCAGGAAACGCTGGAGCTGTTCTATAAAAAAGGACTATTACAGATGGCTCCCGCTCGGGAGAATTCTAAAGCGGGCCTATAGCCATAGTGCCCCATTCTTGGTATGGAGTGCAGAACACGAATTTTAGGAGGGCTAAACCAGTGTCCAGAGTAGAAAAGAAACAACCGCAGTACGGTTCCGACGTCGTCGTCGACTTGATGAAGGCGTTCGATATCGAGTATGCGGCCTTCAACCCCGGCGCGACCTTTCGCGGTATTCACGACTCCATCGTCAACTACGGCGGCAATTATAAGCCCGAAGTGATCTTCTGCCATCATGAAGAAATCTCCGTTGCAGTGGCCCATGGCTACGCCAAGGCCAAGAACAAACCGATGATCGCCATTGCGCACAACATGGTCGGATTGCAGCACGCCAGCATGGCAATCTTCAATGCCTACATCGACCGCGTGCCGATGATGGTGCTCGGCGGCACGGGGCCGATGAACTCTAAGCGTCGCCGCCCGCGCATCGACTGGATCCACACCGCACTCGTCCAAGGCAATCAGGTGCGTGATTACACTAAATGGGACGATCAGCCGTATTCTTTGGCGGATGTACCGGATTCCTTTATCCGTGGCTACCGGATTGCGACGACGGATCCGACCGCGCCGGTGTACATCAATTACGATGCCGATATTCAGGAAGATGCTCTCAAGAGCGCGTTCGATATACCTGAGGTGAACCGTTATTCGGCGCCGGCGCCGATGCAGGCAAATCCGGAAGCGCTGCGCAAAGCGGCCGAGATGTTGGTCAACGCGCAAGCGCCGATCATCATTGCCGACTCGCTTGGGCGCAATCCCAAAACCGTACCGGCGTTGATCGCATTGGCCGAACTGCTCGCGGTTCCAGTGGTCGACAAGGGCGGACGATTTAATTTTCCTTCTGTCCACCCCCTGGATGCGACCGACGGCGCGCGCGAGCTGTTGAAAAAAGCCGACTTTATCTTGGCGCTCGACGTGGCGGATCTGTTTGGCTCGCTCACGACGGTGAGCAAGCAGACGCGCAATTGCGAATATATCACGTCGCCGTCAGTGAAGATCGCCACCATTTCGATGAACGATATGCTGGTCCACTCCTGGGCCAACGATTATCAGGCGCTGCAAGCGGTCGACGTGCCGATGAGCGCGGACACGGCGGTGGCCGTGCCGGAATTGACCCGGCTTTGCCGCGAGCTGCTCGGCAGCGACAGCAAGAAAAAGGCAACCATCGAAGCGCGCCAAAAAGAGTTGGCCGAGAAGCACCAAAGCCGCCGCGCCAAATGGCGGGCCGACGCCGAAGGCAAAGGCTCGCAGAAAGAAATTTCCACCGCGTGGTTGGGTTTGGAAGTGGGCGAAGCGGTCAAGCGCGAAGATTGGGTCTTGGTCAATGGAACATCGAACGGTTGGACGCGCCGGCTGTGGGATTTTACCAAACCGAATCAGTCTCTGGGCGGTAGTGGTGGTGCTGGATTGGGCTACGGACCGGGCGCGTCGATCGGCGCCGCGCTCGCGCTCAAGGGCACCGGTCAGCTCGCCGTCGCGATTCAATCGGACGGCGATATGTTGATGACCTCGAGCGCGCTTTGGACGGCGGCCAAGCATCGCATCCCGCTGCTCATGGTAATGCACAACAATCAGTCGTACTACAACTCCGAAGAGCACGGCATCGAAGTTGCCAAGTTTCGCAATCGGCCGGTGGAGAACGCCGGCATCGGCACTCACGTCGATGATCCGGCGATCGATTTCGCGACGATGGCGAAATCATTCGGCGTGAACGGCGAAGGACCGGTGCGCAACCCGGCCGATCTACGTCCGGCCATCGAACGGGGCGTAAAGTACGTGAAGGAGAAGCAGTTGCCGTATCTCGTCGATGTTATCGCCGAGCCGCGCTGATATACGGGAAATTGTCGCACGATCCCTACGGCGAATTTCGTCAGGCCGTCGACCGACCGGAAGCTAAAATCGACCTCGGTCGCGCGGCCTTGACGATCGCGTTGAGCAACTATCCCAACCTCGACATTGCCCAATATCTCGGGCGCATCGATCAATTGGCCGTGGAAGCCGCCAGCCACGGCGGCGCCGAAGCCGACGTTTACCGCGCCGTCACCGCGCTTAATTCTGTGTTATTCAGCCAGCACGGTTATCGCGGTAACGCCGGAGACTACTACGATCCGAGAAACAGTTTTTTGAACCAAGTGATCGACCGCAAGATCGGCATCCCGATCACGCTTTCAGTTCTCTATCTCGAAGTCGCGCAACGCATCGGCTTGGCGCTCGAGGGAGTAAACTTTCCGGGCCATTTTCTCGTAAAACACGAGAGCGACGGCTTGGAGATCTTCATCGATCCGTTTCATGCTGGTGAGCTGAAAAGCCGCGAAGATTTAAGCGCCATGTTGGACCGCTTAAATGGCGAGAAAGTTACCTTTCGACCGGAATTCCTCGCGACGGCAGGCAAAAAGCAGATCCTTAAGCGAATGCTCGGCAACTTAAAGGCGATTTATTTAAGGGATGGAGATTTCGGCCAAGCTCTATCCGTGTTCGACCGCTTGATCATCCTCGATCCTGCGGCTGCCGAGGAGATTCGCGACCGCGGCTTGGTTTATTTCGAGGTGGAGGACTTTACCCAGGCACGGGAGGATTTTGAAACCTACCTGCAACTCGCCCCCGATGCCAGGGATGCGGCCTGGATTCGCGAGCAGCTCGCCAGATTGGCCAAGCGTGGGACGCTGGTTCACTAGCCACGCGACTTCGTGCCCGGCTATTTGGAAAATTCTCGAAAACTGTTCGCGAAGGAAGTTGTCAAAGAAAAGTCTTTGACCATCGCTTTGGCGAATTTCCACGGGCGGATCTGCCAGAGCTTCAACTGACGCAGATCCAACAGGGTCTGCGACCAGATGCGCTGCAATTCCTGGCGCGAGTAAACGATTCGGTTGTTGATGACATCGAACTTGATCAAGCTTAGCTGCGCCTTTGACGGCAAATGCCCGCGCAGCCGCGTATAAGCGTCCTGCCATACCTGGACATGGTCGCCCAGTCGGATGCCGGCCTGGATGCTGTGAATTTCATCGAGCACACGGCGCGCCGCCTCGCTTTCGCGCGGCCGCAATTCCTGGATTTTTA
>JBEVIO010000506.1:0-3519 GCA_040510635.1 Binatia bacterium
GAACCGGATGTCGTCGACCGCGCTTACGATCTCTTCAGCCCCGGCTATGCGACCGACTTGTCTGTCGCTCATGATGGCATCCAGATCATGCTCGACGAAGATATCCGCGCCGGCGTCGTCGACAAAAACTTTACGCTAGACCGAGTGATCAACGATAAGCTCCTCAAACAGGCGCAGCAGGAGCTGCGCAAAGAAGGACGGCTGAAATAGTCCGGCTGATGAATTGGATACAAAGAGAACACCAGAAAAGACGAACACCGGAGCCTTCTATTCCATTTGACCGACGACAAGCTCGGTTGATAAAGTGCCAGCAGTTCAAGCAACCGACACATTAACGACAAGTATAGATCTTAGCTGGAGGTGATTTATGGCGATCGGACTTTCCCATGGTGGAACCAATGTCTATTCGTCGACGGAACGTTCGCATCAACTGTGGGCGGGAACACAGGATGGATTAGTGCTATTCGAGCGGGAAAAGAGCGGCAAATGGCGCGAAGCGCAACGGTCGCTGCGCGGCCAGCACATCAGCTCGATCATCTTCGAGCGCACCACCGGCGCGATATTTGCCGGCGCTTTCTTCGGTTCGGTGCATGCCAGCGTGGACGGCGGCAAGACTTGGGAGCGGCGCGATAACGGCATTCCGATCCACGATGTTTACAGTCTCGCTGCCAACGTCGTCGACGGCAAAGTCCGAGTCTACGCCGGCACTCAGCCGGCCCATTTATTCGTCAGCGAAGACCTGGGTCTTCATTGGAATGAAATTCCCTCGCTACGCGCCGTGCCGACCGTCTCGCAGTGGTCGTTCCCCGCGCCGCCGCACGTCGCGCACACGAAGTTCATCACCTTCGATCCGCATGATTCGAAAACGATCTACGCCTGCATCGAGCAGGGCGCATTTTTAAAAAGCAGCGATGAAGGAAAAAGCTGGCGCGAGCTGAACACCGTCGGCCTGTACAAGGACAAGAACCGCCCGGTGGAGCACTTCTATGATGTGCACCGCTGCTTGATCGATCCGCGCGATCCGAACAGTATTTTCGTCACCGGCGGCGCCGGCGTTTACGTAACGAAAACCGGCGGCAGCAGCTGGGAGCGCTGGACTAGCCCGGAGTGGGCCGCCGATGTCTATCCCGACGGCTTTACGTGGAATCCGAAAAATCCCGATCTCATGTTCGTCGCGGCCGCCGAGCACAACCCCGCCACTTGGCGCAAAGCCGGCGAGGCAGCGCGCGCCGAGGGAAAAATTTACCGCAGTCAAGACGGCGGCAAAAACTGGCAAAGGCTCGGCGGTGGACTTCCGGAAAGTTTGAAGCATGAGTTTGGCGCGCTCTGTTTAGAAGAATCGAACGGCAGCTGCTCGATCTTCGGCGGCACCACCGGCGGTGAAATTTTTTGCAGCGAGGACAACGGCGATAGCTGGACGCTGATCACAGCCGAGCTCGCGCCCATATCGAAAAAAGGTCACGAGCGTCTGTTGGCGGCGAGCTAGAGAGCAGCGGGGATAGGAACTCCTAAAACGATCAGGATGATTCTATTGCCCGACCATCTCGGTGCAACACTCGCCGACGAATTGCTCAAACAAAGTGAGCGGGACGCGAGCGTCACGCCGATGGATGCCTCCTGGACGCCGCGCTGAGCGGGACATTCACCGACGATCACGGCTTCAGATTTCTCGCCCGCCTGTGGACGCTCAAGCGCATGATGTATTACGTCTACGGCGGCTGGGCCCAGGGAATTACCTTGAATGAATACCCACCCGCCGTCGCCTATCTTTTCGGCAAGCAAACTTACGACGAGTCCACCCAAGAGATGCAGCTTTGCGATAAAATGTTACGGCGCCGCCCCGGCGCCCTCGAAGAATACGAGTTAACCGGCACCGCGCGCTGATCAGTCCTTGACTTCTGTTTCACCCGCGCACTAAAGAAGAACTCTCGGCACCCACCGAAAGTGCACAGGGAGGATCTTCATCATGACCACCGATCCACGCACACGCGGCTTGTCAGAAACCTGCACCGAGCGCGGTCCCAATCGGCCGCTCCATACCAAAGGCGGATCGCCGAACTATGTGGAGAAATCGCTCGCCGCTGCGGCCGAACCTTTCAAGGGTATCACCAACGACGGAAACGTCATTCCCGGTCTATATAGCGTCCACAAAACCGGTGTTTCTACGCAGTCGATCCGCGAAGCGGCCGAAGCATTTCTCGAATCATTGAATTCGCAGCAGCACGCCAAAACACTCTTCCCTGTGGATACCGATCAGTGGCGCAAGTGGAGCAACATCCATCCGACGCTTATGCGCCACGGCGTGCCGCTGTTCGAGATGAATGACAATCAGCGCGACCATGCGTTCGCGCTGCTGCGTGAGAGCCTGAGCAAAGAAGGTTTCGAAGAAGCGCTGAACGTCATGCACCTGAACGAGACGGTGCTGGAGATGACCGGCAGACTCAGTGAATACGGTGAAGATCTTTACTGGCTGAGCATCATGGGAACTCCGTCAGCGACCGAGCCGTGGGGCTGGCAGTGGGACGGCCATCACTTGATCATCAATTATTTCGTGCTCGGCGATCAGGTGGTGGTCACCCCGACATTTCTGGGCGCCGAGCCGGTGCACGCGACAGGCGGCAAATATGCCGGCCTGCGAGTTTTCAAAGCCGACGAAGATCGCGGGCTCGCGTTGGCGCGCACGCTTTCGGACACGCAGCGCGCCAAAACGGTCATCGCTCCGGAAACTTCGGGTGAAGATTTTACCACGGCCTTCCGCGATAATTTGCAATTGAATTACGCCGGCATCCGCTACGATGATTTGTCGAAACCGCAACATGATCTTTTGCTCAATCTCGTCGACTACCACGTCGCGCGTATGCGCAGCGGCCATGCCCAACTGAAAATGGCAGAAGTGAAGCAGCATCTCAAAGACACTTATTTCTGCTGGATGGGCGGCATGGCGGACGACAGTACATTTTACTATCGCGTCCAAAGCCCGGTGATCATCGTCGAGTTCGATCACCAACGCGGTATCGCGTTCCGCGAGAACACCAAGCCCTATAAAGATCATATTCATGTGATCGTGCGCACGCCCAACGGCAACGACTACGGCAAGGATTTGCTGCGCCAGCACTACCAATTCGGGCACCACAAAAAATGATCTGAGCCTGATTTGTTGGAGGGAGGATGCCGCGCCGCCGATACGCTCCGTTGCTCATTTGCTGCCTGTCACTGGCGAGCGCATCCGTTGTGTCGCCGTCGAATGCCGCCGCGCAACTCAGCCCCAAGAAAGTCCGCATGGGCATCGCCGCCACCAGCGTCGGGTTTTTGCCTATCTACGCCGCCTATCATCGCGGCTTCTACAAAGACGAAGGCATCGATTTGGAAATTGTCCTGATGTCGCTCGCCGCCGCCAATAACGCGTTCTTCAAAGGCGAGATCGACTACAGCGCGGGGCTCACCGGGCTGGCGCTCGCCGCGGCGAGAAATTACCCGGCGAAAATTCTGATTTTCACCATTGCCAAGCCGCTTCAGTCC
>JBEVIO010000507.1:0-4380 GCA_040510635.1 Binatia bacterium
GGCGCCGAGACCATGATTCGTTACCGAGTCAAAGCGAGCGAGAGTGAACGAGGCGGCGAATCGCTCTGGAGCCTGCTTGCTCGCAACGTTGAAGCGCGAAAAATCCGCATCCTTAGACGAACTGCGGTGACAAAACTTCTACGCGCGGAAGATGAGATCATCGGCGTCGAAGCGAATCAGGCAGGTCGGCGCATTGGAATTGGCGCCAAGCGGGCAGTCATTTTGACCACCGGCGGCTTTGAATACAATGAGGAGATGAAGCGGGAATATCTCGCCGGCTATCCAATCTACGCTTATGGCCATCGAGGTAACACGGGAGATGGTGTTAAGCTGGCGCAGGATGCGGGCGCCGATCTGTGGCACATGAAGTCAGTCGCTGCTCCCATGGGCTTTAAGTTTCCCGAATACGAGTCTGCGTTCATCATGCGCATGCCGGCCAACGGTTATGTCCTCGTTGATCAAGATGGCCGGCGGTTTTGCAACGAGACCGGCCTCGAGCATTACAGCATGTGGATGGCGGTCACGACATTCGACATGACCGCGCTCCGATACTCGCGCATACCGTCGTATGTCATATTTGACGAGCGCACGAGACAGAGCGGTCCCATCACCAGCGTCGGACATGGTGCCAACCGTGGATACGAATGGAGCTCCAACAATCAAATCGAGATCGACCGCGGCTGGATCGCAATGGGAAAAAACGCGGGCGAGCTCGGGCAGAAACTGCGCATGTCCGATGCAACCCAGCTCGGCGCGACAATCGCAACCTATCAGAACGCATGCCATCATCACTCGGACGATGAATTCGCTCGCGCGCCGAAAACTTTGATTGAGTTACAAGGCAATCTATACGGCTTGCCCCTATGGCCTTGCCTGCTCAACACCCAAGGCGGTCCCAAAAGAAACTCTCGCGGCCAAATTTTGAACGTGTGGGGAAAACCCATCAAACGGCTCTATAGCGCCGGCGAGCTCGGATCGGTCTGGGGATTTTTGTACCAAAGCGGTGGCAATCTCGGCGAATGCCTCGGCTTGGGACGGATGGCGGGAACCAATGCGGCGGCGGAAAGTTTTTTATCGCCATGAACCGGAAGTTTTTTTGTCCAACGGTTCGGCGCCGAGTTCCAATCCCTTCTTATCCCTTGACGCCCGACCTTTCGTTCACATAACGTCGGCGCTGTGAATTCTTGCGCCGCCATTAGTCGCAAATTTTTATCCAATATTTCCTCGCGCATTTTTTACGGCTGGCGCATGGTCGGATTGGTATCGGCCATTCGCATCATCGGCGGCGGGCTGCATCAGTTTGGCTTCACGGTGTTCTTTCTGCCGATCAGCCAGGATCTCGGCATCAGTCGCGCGGCAACCTCGCTGGCGTTTTCATTATCGCGCGCCCAGGGTGCGATCGAAGCGCCGCTCGTCGGTTATCTCATCGACCGTTACGGCCCGCGGCCGATCATCGTCACGGCGGTTTTTCTTGCGGGTGTTGGCTACATCCTCCTTTCCTGGGTGACTACATACGCCGGCTTCATGGTCGTCTACCTCGGCGTGATCTGCCTGGCATTCATTGCCGGCTTCGTTCACTCGCCCATGGTGGTCGCCAATAGTTGGTTCATTCGCCAGCGCGCTCGCGCCATGACGGTCGTAAGTGCCGCCGTGCCCATCGGCGGCGCCTTGATCTCTCCGTTGCTTGCAGTCGGCGTCGCTTCGCTGGGTTGGCGGTGGGCGGCATTTGTTTCGGGCTGCATCTTCTTGCTGGTCTGCTTGCCTTTGAGTTTTCAGTTAAAGCGCTCGCCGGAAAGTATGGGGCTGCGGCCGGACGGTGAAGTCACCCCGCCGAATTCCGCTAGCAATGCTGGCGCAGATGCGGCAACGGACAATAATGCCATCGCCGACTTCACTAGCCGCCAAGCCATGAAAACTTGGGTGTTCTGGCTACTGGTTATTTCCATGACTGCGCGCGTGACCTGTTACAGCACCGCGACTGTCCATTTTATTCCGTTGATGGTTTGGAAAGGCTTATCCGAAGGAGCTGCCGCGACTCTTCTCGGGGCGTTTGCATCGATCAATCTGGTGGCGCATTTCCTGCTCGGTTGGATCGCCGACCGCGTCAACAAACCCAAACTCTTAGCCGCTTGCCATTTTCTTCCGGCGCTTTCTCTGCCACCCCTTTTTGTCGATTCAGGTTACTGGCAACTCTTGCTGTTCACGACGACGTTCACTTTTTTGGACGCGTCGTTTCCCATCATCTGGGCAACCGTAGGAGATTTTTTCGGCCGGCGTAATTTCGCGACGATCCGCGGCATGATGAGTTTCTTCTACATGTGGGGTAGCTTCGCCGGTCCCGTCATGGCCGGCGCAATTTATGACCGCACCCAGAGTTACCTGGCGGTCTTGTGGATCTTGCTCGCTCTGCTGCTGTTCGCCACGCTACTGGTTTTGTTCCTAATCCGTCCCTGGACAAAGCGCATGGCGATGCTCGCGCCGACAAGTTGTCCATAGAATGACCGCTTGGGCGATGTTATAGAGGATACAACTTTTAACGATTCAGGAGACGATCCATGGCACGAATCACAGGAAGTCATCTCGTCTGTAAGGCGCTCCAACTCGAAGGCGTGAAAAATATTTTCGGCTTGGCCGGCGATCACATCTTGCCGTTGCTGGACGTCATGGCGGACCAAGACTTCCGCATCATCGATACGCGTCATGAGCAAGCCGCCGTTCATATGGCCGATGCCTGGAGCCGGGTCACCGAGCAGCCGGGAGTCTGCATGTACACGACGCCCGGCTTCGCCAACGCGATTCCCGGCCTCACCAACGCGATGCATACCGAGGGACCGGTCATTTCCATCGCCGGCTGCGCCGACGCGCACGACTTGGGCCGCGGCGCGCAGCAGGAAATCGATCAGGTCGCCATGGCCGCGCCGATGTGCAAAGGCTCGTTCATGGTTCCTGACGCGCGAAGAATTCCTGAATTCATTGCGCGCGCGATGCGTCTGGCTTTCAGTGGACGGCGTGGGCCGGTGCATCTGACAATACCCATCGACGTGCAGGAGCAAAGCGTCGAGGAAAATGAAATCGCCTTGGTCAAACCCGAAGAATATCGCCCCAGAGAATCAGTGACTGCGGACGCTGAGCTCGTGCGCCGCGCCATCGCGCTCTTGCGCGAAGCGCGCAGGCCGCTGGCAATCGCCGGCTGCGCCGCTGGTTACACACTGTCCGGCGACGCTCTGCAGCGTTTCGTCGAAACCACGCGCGTGCCGGTCGTGACCGAAGAGCAGGCGCGTGGACTTATTCCCGACGATCATCCGTACGCTTTCGGCTTTTTCGAGCGCGGCTTGAATCGCGCCGCGGCAAAAGTCCGCGACGCCGACGTGGTCGTACTCTTGGGGCGCAAGCAGGATTTCGTTATTGGTTTTTGTCGGCCGCCTCATGTTTCCGCCGATGCCAAGATCATTCAGATCGATCCGTCCCCCCTGGAGATCGGCCGCAATCGCGGCGTCGCTGTCGGCATGGTCGGCGACGTCACCAGCGTCTTGGATCAGCTGACCAAGGAAGCTTCAACTCACGCCTGGAAGGAGTTGCCGTGGATCGAAGAGCTGCGCGCCGTGCGCGCCGCTCAGGCGGAATGGACGGAGAAATTGGCGCGCCCGCAAACGCCGATGCACGCTCTCTTCGTGCACAAGACTATTCAATCGCTGCTGCGCCCGGATGACTGCCTCGTCTTCGACGGCGGCGACTTTTGCCATTTCGGACGCTCCTTGTTGCCCGCGCTCAAGCCCAAACATTGGCTCTACGTCTCGAGCTTAGGCATGTTGGGCTCGTCGCTGCCCCAGGCGCTCGCCGCCAAAGTCGCGTATCCCGACTCGCGCGTGATCATGCTCAGCGGCGACGGCGCGTTCGGTTTCAATGCCATGGAGTTCGACACCGCGGTGCGCCACAAACTCAATGTCGTCGCCATCCTCGGCAACGATTCAGCCTGGGGCATCGACCGGCAAATTCAGCTCGGTCTCTACGGTCGCTCAGTCGCAACGGATTTGCTCCAGACCCGCTACGAGCAAGTCGTGCAGGGGTTGGGTGGTTATGGCGAATTTGTCGAGCGGCCTGAAGATCTCGCGCCCGCGCTAGAGCGAGCCTTCGCCGCCGGCCGGCCTGCACTGTTGAATGTCGCCGTCGAGCGCGCGATCAGTCCGAGAGGCGAAGCCGCCATCGGCCGGCGCAAGGCAACGGCCGGAAAGTAATAAGGTTTAGTCACTCTGGGGCAGTGGCAATCGAGAACTCTGTGTCACGGCGATCCCGGCGCTACTAAGTGGTTTACATGGCCAGGCGGATTCTAGAAACCCTGAAGGCCCTCACACCTTGGGTCTTGCTCGTCGCGGCTCTTCC
>JBEVIO010000508.1:0-5177 GCA_040510635.1 Binatia bacterium
GTTCGGCGCGCTCGACGCGCAAACCAGAGAACTGATGCAGGAAGAGCTGCTGCGCCTATTGGAAACCGAACGGAAAACCATGATCTTTGTGACCCACAGCATCGACGAAGCAATCGTTTTAGGCGACCGCATCGTCGTTATGTCGTGCCGGCCCGGCCGGATTCGAGAGATTTTTTCCATCGATATTCCACGGCCGCGAAAAATTCTTACGGTCCGAGTTCATCCGCGCTACATCGAGCTTAGAAACGCTATCTGGGAAATGCTCAAATCGGAACAAGAGAAAAACCCCGAAGGAGAAATCGCCCATGAGCCGGCGCGCTAGAGTTCGTCTGCTTTCGCTTCTCCTAGTTCTGGCGCTGTGGGAATATTACGGACGGCGCGTGAATCCGATCTTGTTTACTTATCCGCTCGCGATCGCGCGCGCTTTCACCGATCTTGTCCTGTCGGGTGAACTTCAAAGCTACATGAAAGACAGCCTTTTGGTTTTACTCTACGCCTCGATTCTGTCGGTGATGGTCGGTGTGTTTTTCGGCGTCGTGATGGGGCGCTATGCCCTGGTGGAATGGGCGACGGATATTTATGTCAATGCGCTTTACTCGATGCCGATGGTGGCGATGGTGCCACTGATTGTGCTTTGGTTCGGTTTTAAGATTCCGGCGAAAGTAATCATTGTTTTTCTCTTCATGGTCTTCCCGATTCTGATTAACACCTATCAAGGTGTCAAAGACGTCGATCGCAATCTGCAGGAAGTCGCCCGCTCGTTTTGCTCCAGCGAAGCCCAGCTCTGGCGCCATTTGATCATCCCATCCGCGCTCCCGTTCATTGTCGTTGGCATTCGGCTGGCGATCGGCCGCGGACTGGTCGGCATGATCGTCGCGGAATTTTACACATCGGTCACAGGTTTAGGCTATATGATCGTCCGCTACGCCAATGCCTTCGAGACCGACAAGCTCTTTGTTCCGATCGTGGTGGTTATGATATTAGGGGTTGGGCTTATGTCACTCGCCAAGTGGATCGAGGGGCGCATCGCGCCGTGGAGAAATTTTGACGAACGGGAGTAGAGGAGGTCTTATGAAAAGAGCTTTGCTGATTCTGGCGCTCGCGATGATATGGCTTTGGAGCGCTCCGCTCCAGGCACAAACCAAACGAAAAGTTGTCTTCGGCGTGCCCGTCACGCCGCCCAATGTGGTTCATATTCCGCCGTATGTCGCCAAAGAGCTGGGGTTCTTTGCCGAGAATAATATCGACGTGGAGTTCGTCACCTTCGAAGGCGGCACGCAGACTTTACGCGGCAGCGTTGCCGGTGGTCTGGATATCACCGGCACGAGCTCCGATCCGGCGATCATCGCTGCGGCCAAAGGCGCCGGTACCAAGGTGCTCGGCAGCTATTCGCATCGATTGTCTCAGTCGATGTTAGTGCAAGGCGACATCAAGAGTTGCAAGGATCTCAAAGATCGAAAAATTGGCATTCAGGAAGTCGGCGCGTTTAACGAAATCATGAGCCGCGCGGTGCTAGCGACCTGCGGGCTCACGCAGAAGGATGTTCAATACATTCCGGTGAGCACCAAAGGCCGCGTGCCCGGACTTCTGACCAACCAAATCGACACGGCGATTCTGCATGTCGATCAAGCCATCGTGGCAAAAAAGAAAAAACCGGAGCTCAATATTCTGGTCAATCTCTGGGAGCCGCTGCCCAAGTGGCTTTACGCCGCTTACATCGCGCCGGAAAAAGAGATCGCCGGCAATCGCCAACTCTATATCGACATCATGGCCGCGTTGATTAAAGCGAACCGTTACATTTACAACAACAAAGCGAAGGTCGTCGAGATCGCCACCAAGTACACGCAGCAGGATGGCGACGCCGTGGCGCAAACGTACGACATCTTAGCGAACGCCGGGGCCTGGCCGGTAAACGAAGGTCTACCCAAAGATATGGTCGAGTGGACAGTCAACAAGCAAGTGGAGTTAGGCACGATCAAAGCAGATGATAAGCCAAGCTACGAAAAACTCATCGACGTTTCGATCGTCCAGGCGGCGCTGGCAAAAGCCGGCGGCCGTTTGCAAGGCGACAAACGTTGGGATTAGCTGAAACGCTAGATTCCGATTAACACTGAGGGAGGGTAAGAACAGTTTCTTACCCTCTTTTTTATGGCGCAGCGCGACCGGGAAAAAGAAAGAGATGGCTCTGCTGGCGATACGGCTTCTCCCTTTGGCGAACCCGTAACCATTCCGCTGGCCGACGCTCTTGATCTCCATGCCTTTCAGCCCAAAGACATTCCGAGCGTCGTCGAAGAATATCTCAAGCAATGCCAACAGGCTGGTTATCGTGAAGTGCGCTTGATCCACGGCAAAGGCAAAGGAGTTCAGCGCAATATCGTGCGTTCGCTGTTGCAAAAACATCCCGGCGTCGATTCATTTCATGACGCGCCGCTTGAGGTCGGCAGCTGGGGCGCGACGATAGTTGCCTTGAAACAGGAAAGCTAGGCGGGAGCGAAAGGATCTTCGCCTTTCGCTTTCATTAAATAAAAAATCGTAATCACCACCCCGACGGTGATGAAGCTGTCGGCGAGATTGAATGCCGGCCAGTGATAGTTCGACCAGTAGAAATCCAAAAAATCGATTACTTCGCCATGCAGAACTCGATCGATCAGATTTCCGATGGCCCCGCCGAGAATAAACGCGAGCGCGGTTATCAGCCCGGTTTCTTGCTCGCGCAGGCGCCGCAGCATGACGATGATGAAACCGATGGCAAGAAGGGAAACCAGCACCAAGAAGGGTAAGCGAAAAGCTTCATGGCTGCCGGCGAAGATGCCGAACGCGGCGCCGGTATTGCGCACGTAAGTCAAGCTGAACAAGCCATCGATGATCGAGATCGAGTGGTGCAGCGGTATCGTGCGGTCGACGATGATCTTGGTCAGCTGATCCAGAACCACAATCAAAATCAACCACGTGCCGACGAGCTGCCATTTTTTCGCACTCAAGCCGCTTCTCCGGCATTGAGCACCGCCGCGCAACGGGCGCAAACGGTCGGATGGGTTTGATCTTTGCCCACTGCCGGGTCGTATTTCCAGCAGCGCGCGCATTTCACGCCGTCCGCTTTGCGCACCAGGATCCGGCAATTGAGTTGACTAGCTTCGTACACCGATGCCTCGACTCCGGCCGCGCCCAGAGAATCACCAAGGATATCCGCTTGTGAAACAATCAAAAGATCCTGTAATCGATCGCGATCAGCTAGAACAAGGTCTTTTAAAATCGAGCTGCGATCGCCATTGCGCGATTCGAACGAGACTTTGGCATCGAGCGAATGACCGATGATTCCCGCGGCGCGGGCTTGTTCTAAAGCCTTGAGCACCTCGCTCCGTTCTTTGAAGATACGATCCCATTTGTCCGCCAGCTGCGCATCACCGAGACTGGCATCGGGCTCGGGAATGCGCGAGAGAAAAACACTTCCGCGCCGCTCTTTGTCCGGCATGTAGTTCCAGATCTCTTCCGCCGTAAAAGACAAAATGGGCGCCATCAGATGGACCAAGGTGTCGAGAATCCGATAGAGCGTCGTCTGCGCGGCGCGGCGGGTTTGCGATTTTGTGCCTTCGCAATACAACCGATCTTTGACGATGTCGAGATATTGCGCGCTTAAATCGACGCTGCAAAAATTATTGAGCGTATGATAAACCGCGTGGAATTCGTAATCGTCGTAAGCTTCGCGGCAGCGGCTGAGCACATTTTGCGTCCGCTGCAGAATCCACCGATCCATCTCGTCGAGTTGAGGAGTTCGAACGGCATCCTTATCCGGAGCGAAGTCATAAAGATTGCTGATTAAAAAACGCGCCGTGTTGCGCAAGCGCCGATAGGCTTCGACCAAGCGGCTGAGGATTTCATCCGAGATCCGCACATCTTCGCGAAAGTCCTCGGCCGCCGCCCAGAGGCGAAGAATTTCCGCGCCGGATTTCTTCATAATCTCCTGCGGCGCGATCACGTTGCCCAAGGACTTAGACATCTTGCGGCCCTTGCCATCGAGAGTGAAGCCGTGGGTCAGCACGCTATCATAAGGCGCGCGACCGCGCGTCGCCAACGAAGTGAGCAGTGCGGTATGGAACCAACCGCGGTGCTGGTCGCTGCCTTCGAGATAGAGATCGGCTCTGCCGCCTAAACGTGGATCTCTCTCGACGACCGATGCCCAGCTCACGCCCGAATCGAACCAGACGTCCAGAATATCTTCTTCGCGGGCAAAATCATGGCCAGCGCAATCAGGGCAGCTGAGAGTCGCCGGCACCAACTCGTCGACCGGCCGGATAAACCAGGCGTCCGATCCTTCTTTTTCAAAAATCGCCGCGACATGATTACAGAGTTCTTGGGTTAAAACCGCTCGGTTGCACGTTCGGCAATAAACCGCCGGAATCGGCACGCCCCAGGAACGCTGGCGCGAAATACACCAATCGGGCCGGCTTTCGAGCATGCCGCGAATGCGGTCTTTGCCCCAAGGCGGAATCCAGCGCACCGCTTCGATCGCCTGGAGCGCGCCTTGGCGCAACCCCTGCGTCTCCATCGAGATAAACCATTGCTCGGTGGCGCGAAAGATCACCGGATTTTTGCAGCGCCAGCAATGAGGATAACTGTGCGACAGCTTTTCTTCCTTGAGCAACGCGCCGTGCTCAGCCAATTTCTGAATGATGCGTGGATCAGCTTTGAATACGGACTCGCCTTTAAGGTCGCCGGCTTCGTCAGTAAATTTGCCTTCCGCATCCACCGGTGCCACCACCGGCAAGCCGTAGCGCAAGCCTACTTCGTAGTCCTCTTGACCATGACCGGGAGCGATATGGACCGAGCCGGTTCCTTGGTCTTGGGTGACAAACTCGCCGAGAACGATCCTTGAATCGCGATCGATCCAGGGATGACGGCAAACGATGCCTTCGAGCTCGGTGCCGGGCCACGCGCCATCTGTAATCTGATATTCTTCAGGCGCAATACCACAAGCCTTCATCACGCTCGGAATAAGCTCCTGATTAATGATGAGTTCGCCCTTTGGAGTTTTAACGAGCTGGTACATGAACCTGGGGTGGACCGCGATCGCTTGATTGGCCGGCAAAGTCCAAGGGGTGGTCGTCCAGATCACAAAAAACGGGCCTCTGACGGGATCGATAGGGAATAATCCTCGCGAATCTTTTACGGCAAATTTG
>JBEVIO010000509.1:0-5370 GCA_040510635.1 Binatia bacterium
GTCGATTTGATTTCGTTGAAAGTTAGCCCTTCCAGCTCGCCGTGGTCCAGCTCGCGCACGGCATCGTCGATCAATACCGGTAAATTGTGCGGATGGCTGATGCGCTCGGCGGTCTGGCGCGCGCGTTGAAGACCGCTGGAATAGACAGCGTCGACCCCTTCGTTGCTCAGCCGCTCGGCGATCTGTTCGGCTTGGCGGACACCGACTTCACTGAGGTTGCGATCGCTCGAGCCCTGGCAGCGGCCCTGAAGATTCCAGTCCGTCGCGCCGTGGCGCACCAAGATGATTTGCACTTCGGGTGTCTCCGGCTTAAGCGCGCTTAACTTTCTTCGAGAAAAGAATTATTGACCGTGACTTGCGCTTTTGCTTTCAGACTTTCGAGAAATTTGACCAGGGCTCGTTGGCGTCCTTCGGCCAGAGCCTGTTTCATCAAAGCGTCTCTTTCCTTTTCGAATTGCTCCATGTTGGCGGCCTGGCTGTCTTTGAAAGCAAGCACGTAGACGGCGTCTTTCTGTGTGTACAGCTTCTCCGGAACGGGTTTTTGCGCCGACAGCGCGATCGATCCCCCTTTGAGCTCAGCCAGATCGCCGATTTTTGGCAATTGCGCCGCACTGCGCTGAAACAAGCCGGTTTCCTCGACTTTCAAACCATTTGCTTGGGCGAGCTTGGCAATATCATTTTCTTTTTTCAGTTGCTCGAGCAAGCCGTTGCCCTTTTGCAGAGCCAATTCATAGGCCTTTGATTCTCTGAGCCCTTTCTCGATTTGTCCGCGCACGCTGTCGAGCGGGGGAATCGCCGGCTCTCGTCGCTGCTTTATGCGCAGCATGTGATAAGCATTTCTTCCTTCGACGAGCGGGCTGGTCTCTTTCGCGCTCAATGCAAAAGCATTTTTATAGAATTCCTGATTGTCGCCGATTTCCGGTAAAGTCTCGCCGCTGGCAAGCCAATTCGTCACCGTGAGCTTAGTACCGCTGTCTTGCGCCAACTTCGCGAAGTCGACTCCGGAGAGCGCTTTTTCCCGGTCGCGATCGGAGACCTTGGCGGCCTCGCGTTTGGCTTTCTCGGCTTTCAACGTCTTGGTAATTTCTGCGCTCGCTTCTTTGAGGCTCTGGGTTTTTTCTTCCTTGAAATCTTCTACTTTGAAGATCTGAAGGCCCGCCGGCGTTTCTATCGGATCACTGACGGCGCCCTTTTTCAGAGCAAAAATTGCTTTTTCGATCGGCGGCGGCAATTGACCCGCAGCCACCCAGCCGAGGTCGCCGCCTTTCTCGGCGCTCGGATCCTTGGATTCCAGCTTGGCCAATTGGCTAAAGTCTTTGCCGCCACGTGCTTCTTTGACGATGCCATCGGCGCGCGCTTGAGCGGCCTTTTTCTGATTGGCATCAGTGCCGGGTGGGAGAGGAATCGAAATGTAACGCACTTTCGCTTCTTTGGGGTTATGAAATTTATCCTCACGATGGCTTTGGTAGTAATCCTCGATTTCCTTCTCGCTCACCTGACTGGACGAGGTGAATTGCTCGAAGGGATAGCTGAGGTATTCGAGCTGGATTTTTAGCGGCTCTTTGAGCGATTCCTTGTTACGCTCGTAATATTTATTGATGTCGTCCTCGGTGAGTCTGACTTGAGCAGTCAGATCGCTGATCGGCAGCTTGATGTAATTCAAATTGATTTTTTCCTGGTCGATACGATAACGATCGCGCACTTCGGCTTCGGTCACATGGACGGCGTCAAGGATGATGCTGTAAAGACGCTGTATCGTCAGTTGGTCGCGCTGGTCGGCTTCGAACTGCGCGGGCAAAATTCGATTGGCCTGAAGAATTTGCAAATAGCGCTCTTTATTAAACCGGCCGCCCACCTGAAATTCCGGCGCTTGGGTAATATTCAGCGCAAGATCGTCGTCGGTCGCGGTCAGTCCAAGACTATGAGCCTCCTGCAGCACGAGCTTTTTCTGGATCAGTTCCTCGAGCAGATTGCCTTTGAGGTTCAGGCCTTTGATCATCTCTGGGGTGAGCGAGCCCTTGAGCATTTGGCGATAGCGCTCCACGGCCCGTTCATAGGCCAGGGCAAATTCGCGCTGGCTGATCGTCTCGCCGTTGATTTGGGCCACTTCGGTGTTCGTTGGATCATGTAACTTGCCGGCGCCGTAGAAGACGACAAAGCTTAAAATAATCAGACCTAAAAAGAAGATAATGATCCAGTTTCTTTTACGCTTGCGCAAAAAATCAAGCATTTTTAACTTGTAACCTTTCGAAAAAAGATGCGGTAAAAAACGGCCCAATTATGATAAAAAATGACTCTGCGTATTGCAACCTGCCAAGCGTGGTAAAACGATTTTTCTTTAAGTTTTTCATTATCTTGCTTGATTCAGGGGAATCTGTTATTTTCTCGATGCTTTAGTTCGCTTTTCGTGCCCAAGAAGGAGTTTTCTGATGTGGGGTAGCCTCATCGGCGTCTTTTCTAACGATCTCGCCATTGATCTCGGGACCGCCAACACACTGATTTACGTCAAAAATCAAGGCATCGTTTGCAACGAGCCGTCGGTAGTCGCGGTGCAACAGCGCAACGAGCGGGGCGGCAAAAAAGTGCTGGCGGTGGGCGCGGAAGCCAAGCGCATGTTAGGACGAACTCCCGGCAGCATCGTCGCTATCCGGCCGTTAAAAGACGGCGTTATCGCTGATTTTGAAATCACCGAGGCGATGCTGCGTTACTTCATTCAAAAGGTGCACAATCGCCGCACACTGGTCAGACCGCGAATCATCGTCGGCGTGCCGTTCGGCATCACCGAAGTCGAAAAGCGCGCGGTGCGCGAGTCCGCCGAGTCGGCGGGCGCGCGCGAAGTCTACTTGATCGAGGAACCGATGGCGGCGGCGATCGGCTCAGGGCTGCCGATTACCGAACCGACAGGCAACATGATCGTCGATATCGGCGGCGGTACCACCGAAGTCGCGGTGATCTCGCTTTCCGGCATTGTTTTCTCACGCTCGGTG
Organism: Binatia bacterium; assembly: GCA_040510635.1. GTDB lineage: Bacteria > Desulfobacterota > Binatia > UBA9968 > UBA9968 > DP-20. The sequence continues at coordinate 2,988 of JBEVIO010000509.1, forward strand.
CGGGTCGGCGGCGACAAAATGGACGAAGCCATCGCCCAATTCATCAAACGCAAGTACAATCTGCTCGTCGGCGAACGCACCGCCGAGCTGATCAAGATTACCATCGGCTCGGCGTATCCGAGCGATGAAGTGCAGACGATGGAGATCAAGGGGCGCGATCTGGTCGCTGGCGTGCCCAAGACGGTCGTCATTACCGACGAGGAAATTCGCGACTCGCTACTCGAACCGATCAATCAAATCGTCGAAGCCGTGCGGCTTTCTCTGGAGCGCACGCCGCCGGAGCTCGCTTCCGATATCGTCGATCGCGGCATCGTGCTCGCCGGCGGCGGCGCGTTATTGAGAAATCTCGATATCCTGCTGCGAGAAGAAACCGGCCTGCCGGTGATGATGGCGGACGATCCGCTGACCGCTGTGGTAATGGGCGCCGGCAAGGCTTTGGATGAGATTTCGCTGCTCAGAGAGGTCGCGGTTCACTAAACCGAGGTCCGCATGCGTTCTGATTATTGGAGGCAATCGAGCCTTCCATGCTCGCTTTTCTTCGTAAGAATCAAGTTTCGCTGAGTGCTTGTTTCTGTCTCCTTCTGTCGATTTACATTTTGATCGCGGCCGCGCGCGGCCAGTTGAAAAATGAGCCGCTCGGCGCTCTGTTGATGTGGATCATGCGGCCACTGCAAACCGCTTCTCAGGGAGCGGTTAATTGGATCACCAATTTTCGGGAAAATTACGACACGCTCGCGGGATTCCGAAGCGAAAATGAGAGACTGCGGCAACGCATCCAAAACCTCGAGATCGAAAGACAGAAACTCTTAGAGGCCGAAGCGACCAATCGTCAACTGAAGCAACTGCTCGATTTCCGCAGTCATCTTATACCGCCCGGTGCGATCACCGCGACGATCATCGCCAACAGCGCCGCGAGCTGGTTTCAAAGTTGCCAGATCGACAAAGGCAGCGCTGACGGCGTGCGTAAAGGGATGGCAGTGGTGACACCGCTCGGTGTCGTCGGCCAAGTCGTCGCCGTCACGCCGGGCGCGGCGAAGGTCCTTTTGCTGACCGATCCCAACAGCGGCATCGACGTGCTCGTGCAACGGACGCGTAGTCGCGGCATCGTTTCCGGATCTTTAGAGAACGGGATAGTTTTGAAGTACATGAAACGGAGCGAAGACGTTCAGGAAGGCGATCGGCTGATTACGTCGGGAATGGACGGCGTATTTCCCAAAGGCTTGATGGTTGGCACCGTGATCAAGGTGCTGAAACAGCACCTTGGACTGTTTCAGTTCGTCGAAGTCCTGCCGGCGGTGCAAACCCCACGCATCGAGAACGTTCTCGTGGTGACCGCGGAGGGCGGCGCGGTAAAAAACTAACCCACCGAGCCGCTAACCATAGCCATTTCTCCCATGCGGTTGTTCTTGCTCTTTTTCCTAGCGGCAATTTTCGTGCTCTTGTTGCAAACAACCCTGCTTCATTTATTACCCATCAGCCCCGTTGTTCCTGATTTGACGCTCGTGCTGTGCGTCTATTTAGGGTTGTATCATCCGACCGTGGGGGCCGCCCTGGGTGCATTTCTGTTGGGCTACTCGACCGATATCGTCTCGAGCCGGATTATTGGTCTCAATGCCTTTGCCATGTCTCTGGTCTTTTTAACAGTGTACTTGAGCTCGCGCGCGATCTGGTTGCAAAATCCCCTAGTGAGCTCGCTCGTCGTGCTACTCGCGTCGCTGGTTAAAGGCGCGGCCTTGGTGCTGGTGTCGGCGATTTTCGTGAGCATCGAAGGTTTCTGGATCGGCGCGGGCTGGTATATAATCAGGGAAGCCTTATTGGCGGCGTTGCTTGCTCCGGTAGTTTTCGCGCTCTTACGACGCGGTGAGAACTACGTCGACAGGTTTCGCGCGCCGGCTCAATAATCACGGACGATGTTGGCATTTGGCGATATTAACAAACAAGACGGTGCGCCCGAGCTGCGCCGGCGCGCCCGTCTGCTTTACATCATTCTAGCTTTGGCTTTCCTGGCACTCACCTGCCGGCTGGTGTTTCTACAAATCATTCAAGGCGAGCGCTACACGTTTCTATCCGAGAATAACCGCATACGCATCAAACGAGTGCCGGGCACGCGCGGCATGATCTACGACCGCGAAGGCCAATTGCTGGTCGACAGCCGGCCGTCTTTTGATCTCACCTTCGTGCCGGAGGATAGCGAAAGCCCGGAGACGACCCTGCGTTTGCTGGCGCGCTACTTACAGCGCGATGAAAGCGAACTGCTCAAAACTTTCGAAGAAAATAAGAGCCGAGCGGCATTCGATGAGTTGGTGATCGGCCGCGATGTCGATTGGTCGGCGGTCGTCGCGGTGGAAACCCATCAGCTTGATTTGCCGGGCGTGACTCTGCG
>JBEVIO010000510.1:0-3034 GCA_040510635.1 Binatia bacterium
TCGTCAGGCTGGAGGGAGGGTAAGGCGTGCACCCAATCCACGCTCCGCCTGTTTCTTACGCCTTACCTCCTTCCCCCGGCCGCAATTGTCTTGCCCGTCCGTTTTGATATATAGCTTGCAATGTCAGTTTCGAGTTTAATGTTGATCCGAAAGCCGTAACCCGAGACTCAAGACTGTTCAAGCGCGAGGGCCTGACGATGCATATGATAATGCGCAACCCGGCGCAGATGTTATTTTTGTTCACGACGGCGATTTTAGCCTACCTCGTTTTGCCGCCGTTTTTTTTCATACTGCACACCAGCCTGGTCACCGACCGGGGATTGCAGGCTGGCTCGTTTACGATTCAGCATTTCCTCAACATCGTCGATTCTCTCGGCGACGTTAGGACATTGCTGAGCAATTCCCTGATTTACGCGGTGACCAGCTCCGCCGTTGCCTTGGTTTACGGCACGTCGCTCGCGTGGCTCGCCGAGCGCAGCGACGCGCCATTTCGCAAACTCGCCTATATCTCAGCCTACGTGTCGTTCGCGATTCCAGGCATCATCAAAGTTGTCGGCTGGATCATGCTTCTCGGCCCCAAGGCAGGAATGCTGAATGCTGTCGGAATGGCGCTCATCGGACAGCCTTTTTTTAATATTTTTTCTATGAGCGGCATGATTTTAGTCGAAAGTTTTCTTTGGATTCCGATCGTGTTTCTACTCATGTCGACCCCCTTCCGCTCCATGGATCCGTCACTGGAAGAAGCGGCGACCACAGCCGGCAGCAGCGGTTGGCAAGTATTTCAGCGCGTGACGTTTCCGCTGGCGATCCCTAGCGTCTTGGCGGTGATGATATTGACCATGATCCGCTCGCTGGAAGCTTTTGAAATTCCTGCGCTGATCGGCATTCCTGCCGGCGTCGAAGTGCTCACCACCAAAATCTATCTGCAAATCAAAGGCGGGCTGATTCCGAAATATGGCGAGGCCAGTGCCTACTCGATCATTCTCATCGGACTGGTCGCCCTGGGATTGATTCCTTACTATCGCATCACCAGCAAGACCTATAAGTTCACGACTATCAGCGGCAAAAACTTCCGGCCCAACCGAATCGCGCTCGGCAAATGGCGCTGGCTTGGCGGTTTGCTGATGCTGGTTTTGCCACTGCTGCAATTTTTGCCGATCGTCGCCATCGCCTGGTCGTCCTTTCTACCTTTCGCCCAGGTGCCGTCGCGGAAGGCGCTTTCCCTGTTAACGCTCAACAACTACGTCACTGCGTTTAACGACAGCGGCGTGATTCGCTCTGTGCTGAACAGCCTGACCGTCAGCGTCTCGTCGGCGACAGTCGCCGTAATCATCACTTTTTTCGCCGCCTGGTTGGTCGTGCGCGCGTCGATCAAAGGTCGCTGGTTGCTCGACCAGATGTCGATGCTGCCGCTGGTCTTTCCCGGCATTGTGATGGGCATCGCCATTTTGAAAATGTATTTGATCCTGCCGATCCCGGTCTATGGGACGATCTGGATTTTGGTGTTGGCATTCACCGCCCGCTATCTACCATACGGAATTCGCTTTAGTCACTCCGCGCTATTGAGCCTGCACAAGGAGCTTGAAGAAGGCGCCCTGGCGAGCGGTGCGAGCTGGTTCCAGATGGTACGTCACGTCGTCGTGCCGCTGATTATGCCGGCGCTGTTGGCCGGCTGGATCTATATTTTTCTGATCACGTTCAAAGAGCTGTCGATCGCGCTACTGCTCTATTCACCGGGTTCGCAGGTGGTGGCGGTGACGATCTGGGAGCTGTGGGACAACGGTCACGTCGGCGAGTTGGCCGCTTTCAGCCTGATCATTACGATCGGCACCGTATTTGTCGGCTCGGTCTTTCTCAACATCGCGCAACGCTACGGATTGCAGGACTGACGGATACCGTTTCGGGGCGCGGGTTGAACTCGAAACGCGATCCTTGGAACACGAAACTGCCCAAGCCGGTGTCACTTTGCTCGCTTTTCAGGAGGCTCTATCGTGGAATTTACGATCATCGACGCCGATGCCCATCATCTCGATGGGGCGGCGTATAAAAAATATTTGCCGGAAAAATTCCGCGCGCGCAGCGGACCTTACTTCCCGGCGTTCGGCTGGGACATCTTTCTAAACGACACCACCGGTCGCAAGCCGAGTAATCCCGAAGAATATTGCAAAGACCTCGACGTGGAAAAAATCACCGATGCCGTGGCCTATCCCAGCAATGCCCTGTCGATCGGTCTGGTGCGCGAGCTCGACTTGGCTGTTGCACTGGCTACGGCCTACAACGATTGGGCCTGCGACTTTTGTCAGGACAGCGGCAATCGGATCAAATACGCCGCCGTCATCGCGCCTCAAGTCGTGCCGGAAGCGGTAAAAGAAGTGCGGCGCGCGGTTACCGAGAAAGGCGCCGTCGGCGTGATGATGCCGACCTACGTGCAACAAGGCTTGGATCTTGGCCAGCCGCAGTTCGATCCGATTTACGCCGAGGCGCAGGAGCTGGGCGTGCCCGTCGGTTTTCACGCGACGGCCCAAGTGGCGATAGGCAACACGCGTTTTCATAAATATATCGGCGTGCACATGACCTCGCATCCGTTCGAGCAAATGCTCTCGATCGTCTCGATCATTTCCAACGGTGTGCTCGACCGTTTTCCGAGACTAAAAGTCGGGTTCCTCGAAGCCGGCGTCGGTTTCTTACCCTACTGGATGGAGCGTTTTGACGAAAAGTATCTGCTGCGCAAATCCGAGATGGAACCGCTCAAGCTGCTGCCGAGTGAGTATATCAAGGACCATCGCTGCTACTTCACCTGCGAAGGTGAAGAGTCGGCGCTGCCGCTCGTCATCGAGCAGTTCGGCGACGAATGCATGATGTACGCCTCCGACTATCCGCACTGGGATATGGAATGGCCGCACAGCGTAAGTCAAGTCGTGCGCCGCAAGGATGTATCGGATCAAACCAAGCAAAAGATTCTCGCCGGCAATGCGAAAACGTTCTACCGGTTTACATAGGCGATCTGAGAGCGAGAAAATATCCTACATCAAAG
>JBEVIO010000511.1:0-7370 GCA_040510635.1 Binatia bacterium
GCAACGTAAATGCCACTTGCGCGAGATTGATAAATACTCAATTACATGAAGGTTTACGGAAGACGGAGAAAATTTTCAGGGCGCGACGTGACCACAGCGTTGACAGCACGCACACGCGATCAGCACAGAATGAACAAAGAAACGTGGGGGTTAGCGCTGTGTAAACACTGGTTCACAGCCTAACTACGGAAGTTTACAGGGAAGGTAGCATCGCATACCAGGCGAATGGATCGAAAACCGTAGAATGATGTGAAGCAGAATTGGATTTCAGTCGTGATGGAGTCGGCCCGAAGGTCTGCCGACGTGGATGTGCGGACCGGTAGAAGCGCCCGGCACGGAGCTGCGAAAGGCAATAAACGGAACGCCCGATCCGCGTAGATAAGCCATGAGCGCTTTGCCTTCGGCACTGTCGGGATGGAGCGCCACGTCCATGGAATCGCGATGATCAAAGCCTAAGCGATTGTGCGTCTCTGACTGCCCCGACGCTGTAACAGGCAAGCGCCGGCCGAAGGTTTGCGTGAAATATCTTTCAAGCCGCGGCGCCTCTCTTAACGACCATTTAAAGCCGCCATTAAAACGGGCCACGTCCTTTGTTTCACTGAAGCCGTTTACCGGCAGCGCCGGCATGCGCTCCACCTTTTCCCCTAAAACCGCCTCGGTGATCGCGATATCCGTCTCAAGCACGGAATGGCGCATTTCGTGAACTCGATTGAGAGCCGCGACAAAAGCTTGCTCCGCTTCTTTGACTTGATCCTGCGGGATTCGGCCCTCCTGATAGAGCTTTCGCCTTTTGATAACTTCCGCCCGCAACTTGGTTTGCTTCTGTTCGTAATCGACCAAAAGAACTCGGTCACCATTGAGGGTCGCTTTCATCTTGGCGATCGCGTCGGCGCCGCTCATATCACTCGATCCGCGGAGAGTCCAAGACTGATTCCGGGAACCAGTTGTTTTAAGCGCAAATAATCCTATACCGGCAAGCGGTAGGACTATGACAGCGATTTGCAAACTTCGCGATTTTGCCAGATCGGAAAACATGAGCCTTCGAGTCTAAGGGCTTATGGCCGGAGCGTCAAGCCAAAACAAAGCCCGTAACGAACCGGGTCGTACGGGCTTCGTTTGAACATTGAACACGGCGCAGCAGGGCGGTCAGCCGATATTCGTTGCAACGCAATTGGCTAAACCGACGCGAGCAGGCCACGCTGAATTAAGTCTTGCGCCAGCTTCACCTTGTAGATGTTGTCTTTTAGCGGTTTAGCGCCTTCGAGGGCAATCTCGCCGGCCTCTTTCGCGGTTGCTTGATCGAGTCTTTTGCCGCGTAAAAACTCTTCGGCTTTTGTTGCGCGCCAGGGAATCGGCGCGACGCCGCCCATGACGACGTGCGCCGCTCGGACGACGTTACCGCTGCTCTCAACGATCGTGGCCACCGAGACGATCGCGTGATCCCACGCCATGCGCTCGCGCATTTTATAATAAAAGCCTTTGCTTCCGGTCGTGGGTGTGGGAACGTGAATCTCGGTAACGATCTCCCCAGGATTGAGAATATTTTCTCGCTTGTAGTCGACCGATGGCAGGACAAAGAATTTTTCCAGAGGCATCGTCTTCTCGCCCGCTGGTCCGGCGATCTTGATCTGCGCACCCAGCGCGACCAGCGCCGGCGCGGTGTCCGACGGATGGACGATGTAACTCGGTCCCCCTCCGAGGATGGCGTGAAAACGGCCGTCGCCCGTCACGGTGTAGCAGACCTGACCGCCCTTGCGCAGACAGGTGAAGTTCGACGAGCGAAAATACCAGCAGAACGGCCGCTGGCATATATTGCCCGCGATGGTGCCCGCATTGCGGATCTGTGGCGAAGCCGCTTCGCCCGCCGCGTCGGAAAGTATCAGCAGTTTTTCCCGAATCGCCGGGTGTTCTTCGATGTCCACGAGCTTGGCCAGTGCACCGATGCGAAACCCGCCCCGCTCTTCTTTGATATAATCAAGCCCCGGTATCGTCTTTAAGTTAATCAGATAATCGGGCTCGACGACGTGATCTTTCATCAACTGCAGATACTCACTGCCGCCGCCGACTACTGCGGCGACTTTCTTCTGTTGGTGAAATTTTTGCAGCAAACCAACCGCTTCTTTAACGCTTTTGACATCGATATTTTGAAAACTCTTCATGACCGTTCCTCCTCCATCAGACCTGGCGCGCCTGCAAGATTTTGTCCGGCGTGATCGGCAGCTCTTTGATGCGTTTGCCAGTGGCGTTGAAGATCGCGTTGGCGATGGTCGCCACCGCAGCCGTGATGGGCGGTTCGCCGACGACTTTGCCGCCAAACGGGCCATAGGGATCATAGTGCTCGATGAAAATCACTTCCACGTTCGGCGCTTCGAGATGGGTCGGCACTTTGGCGTCACGATAGTTCGGATTGATCGGCGTCGCCGTGAGTTTATCGATGATCAATTCTTCGGTAAACGCCATGCCGATGCCTTGCACGACACCGCCCATGATCTGGCTCTCCGCCGGCATGCGGTTGAGAATCGTGCCGCTATCGTGGGCCGCCACGTAGCGGGTGATCTTCACGTGCCCGGTCAAGGTATCGACTTCCACCTCGGCAAAATGAGCCGAGAAGCTTTTGCCTTCGACGTCTTTGAATTCCGGATTAGTCGTCGCACGGCCGATGAGCTCCCCGGCTCTCGCCACTGCGCGCGCGAGGGGAATCTTCTGTGATGGATCGGATTTGACGAACACCTGGCCGTCGCGCAGATCCAGTTCTTCGGCTTTGACCTTCAGCTGCGGCTCCGCCAGCACGAAAATCTGCCGCCGCACATCTTCCGCGGCGGCGATTACGGCAGGTCCGGTGAAAGATGTTGTGCGGCTGCCGGACTCGCCAACGGAATAAGGCGTGACGTCCGTGTCGCCGTTGGTGACTTGAAGCTGGTTGAGCGGAATTCCCAACGCCTCCGCGGCGATGATCGCCATGGTACTCTTGGCGCCGGTGCCGATGTCGGTCACGCCGACCAGCAAGTGCGCGCTGCCGTCAGGATTAATACGAATGGTCGCCGCCCCCAACCCAGGCCGGAAAGGATAACCGCCAAGCGCCATACCGATGCCGTGCTTATTAACACCGGTCGCGGCGCCGGGCTTGTGCCATTTCTCGTTCCAGCCGATACGCTTGGCGCCTTCGATGATGCATTGCTCAAGATAGTTCGAAGTGAACGGCAGCTTGCTTTTGTACTTTTGAATCCGGTTCTTCATGAACATGTCCACCGGATTGATCCCCAGCTCATAGGCGATGTGATCGAGGAAAGAGGCAAACCCGAAGACCGACTGCGGATAGGCCGGCGCTCGGTAATTGGCGCTGACCACTGTGTTGGTATGAACCGGTTTGATCACTTTCTTGAAGTTTGGAATGTTGTAAAAGTCGGTACCGCTCAAGTTGCCGCTCTGCTTGCGGTACGCGCCGATATTCGTAACGGCATCCAATTGCACGGCGGTGATCGTGCCATCCTTCTTGACACCGATCTTGTAGTGCTGCTCCGAGGGCCAGCGCCCATGCATGCCGATGTAGTCATCCTCGCGGGTAAACTCGAGCTTGACCGGCTGATTGGTGACTCTGGCCAAGACCGCCGCCATGTAATCGTAGTCCTGGGCCTGGTTTTTGTTGCCGAAGCCGCCGCCCATATATTTCGAGACTACGCGCACTCTGCTCAGCGGCAGGCCGAAGTCTTTAGCGATGTCCGTGCGCGCGTTGGAGACACCTTGCGTAGAGGCATAGACCGTCAGCTTGCCAGCATCCCACTTGGCTATGCTCACGCGCCGTTCGAGCTGGGCGTTGTTGGTGTGCTTGGTGATATAGGTGTCTTCGAAAGTTCGGTCCGCTTCTTGGAAACCCTTCTCCAAATCGCCCCACGATTCCTCGATGGGCGCGCTGAAAGCGCCTTTGCCCACTGAGAGATTGCCGTTCGGAGCGATCTTCGGCGCGTCTGGTTTCAGAGCTTCGTTCGGATCGAGCACGTGGGGAAGTTTTTCATACTTGATATCGATCAACTTGAGCGCGTCCTCGGCGATATGCCGGTCGGTAGCCGCCACCGCGGCAATCGCGTCGCCGACGAAGCGCACCGGATTATTGAAAATAAAGCGCTGGTGCGTGTGGCCGCCGCTCGACCACGGCACCTTGGCGTTTTCATGATGAATGACCGCTTTCACCCCGGGCAGTTTTTCTGCCTTGGAAGTATCGATGCTGACAATTTTGGCGTGCGGTACGTTGCTGCGCAGCACCCGCGCGTAGAGCATGCCGGGAAGTTGAATATCGCCGGTGTAATGCGCTTGGCCGGTGACCCGCTCATAGGCGTCGATGCGCGGCGTCTTTTTGCCAACAATGGAAAATTCTTTCTGTGCTTGTGCCATAAGAGCCTCCCTTAGCGCGCCTTTGCCGCCACGGCCAGCACGGCGGACACTTCACGGTTATAGTTGCCGCACCGGCACAGATTGCCGGACAAGCCGCGGCGCGCCTGCGCTTCATTGGGTTTGGAATTTTTCATCAGCAGCGCTTTACCCGACATGATCTGACCGGAAGTGCAAAAGCCGCACTGTGGTCCATCATGTTCAATAAATGCTTCCTGCAGCGGATCGAGCTTGTCGCCTTTCGCCAAGCCTTCGACGGTGAGGATGTCTTTCCCCTCCATCCAGACGGCGAGCTGACTGCACGAATACATGTTGCGGCCGTTGATGATCACGGTGCAGGCGCCGCACTCGCCGCGATCGCAGCCGATCTTGGTGCCGGTGAGTCCCAACTCATCGCGCAGCACTTCGGCCAAGGTGTTTCGATGTTCGACTTCGACCCGGTAGGTTTTACCGTTGACTTTTAGCGTGACCGGCGTTTTGCCGTGCGCTCCGACTGCTTCCGGAGAATAGGCCTTCGCGGGATCGGACTTGACCAGTCCCGTCGAAATTACAGCGGTGCCGACGGCGCCGCCGCCGATACCTTTTAGAAATGAACGCCGCGATAGCTTCGTCCCCTTCTTTTCGTCTTCCATGGCAGGACACCTCCTGTTTCGGACCTATTATTGATGGGATGGCTAAGGGGTATATGGAAGGTCGCCTTCTGTCAATGATAAATACGCCTTGCCGCAAGTCGGCAAAATGGCTAATCTCCGGCTCAATACATGACTGAAAAATACCCCATTCAATCCGAGGGAGAGCAGCTAGAATCATTCCTGAGCGAGCTAGAGAAAGAGCATACGGTAAAGAACATTTCCGGCTGGGAAACCGGGTTTGCCAACTTGAGTCGGGCGCTGGACGGAATCTTGCCTGGCCTTTATTTCCTCATCGGCCCCCCTGCGTGCGGCAAGACCTCGCTGGCCAAGCAACTCCTTGATCAAGTGGCCCTGCACAACAATGTGTCGGGAGTCTTTTTTACTCTGGCCGAAGCGAGCAAGGAACTCAGAGTCAAAACGCTCGCGCGCTTAAGCGGACTGGAAAGTCGCGAAATCCGGCGCGGTAGCGCGTACCTGCTTCACTGGTACGGCATTCCGAAAGCGCACTATGGTGACTCTGATCAGCTGCCGCCGAGCTGGGATAAATTGAAACAATCGGCCCGTGAAGCGAAGAGCTGGCTCGACCTAACTTACATCGTTGAGTGCGCAGCGATTACCGATCTGCGGGAAATTGAAAATTGCGTCGGCGAGCTTCGCGCTGCAGCAAATGGCGAGAAAGTCTTCGTCGTCATTGACGACTGCCAGCGGCTCGGACAGCGCGATCAAGCCTTGTCGGATCGTCTGCCAATCATCTCCGAGAAGCTCCAAGAAGCCGCAGTGAATTTGCAGATGCCCATATTGTCAATCTGGCCCAATCTCGGCGAAGTTGGCGAATCTCAACCGCAGACCTGGGCTGAGAAACTCGCGAGCCCGGACGTAATCTTGGTGCTGGAACAAGACCGTGAACGCACCAGGAAACTGACCGAACCCAATCAGGCGATCATTTTGCACGTCGTAAAAAACCGCGGCGGTGAAAAAGGTCGACTTGCTTTCGATTTTTTTCCGGCGTTTTCAAGATTCGCTGAAGCGCAATAGCGCAGATTCCCAGCGATAGAGTTGGATTGCCGCGCGCGCACCTTCGTACACCAACGCTCCCTCATAATCGGCGACGACGTTCAATTCTAACAACGACCAGCCCGGCACGTTGGCGTCGACCCGCGCCTGCTCGCGGCTGGCGGCGTGGCTTATCTTGACCTCATCCAAGTCGCCCGACAGGCCGGTGCCTTTCGCTTTAAGGAACGCTTCCTTGCTCGTCCAACATTTGTAAAACGCTCGCCGGCGCAGGTGCGCCGGCAGGGCGCGCAGCGCGGCTACCTCGCCGGCGCTAAAAAATCGCTCGGCGACTTCATCGAAGGCAAAATCCGCGTTGACAAACTCCACGTCGACACCGACCTCACGAGAACAAGCTACAGCGAGTAAGGCCACGCCGTGGGAATGAGAAAGGTTGAATGTTACTGGGCTTCCCGCCTGGGGCGCGCGTAGTTTTGGTTTGCCGTGGCCACTGAGGTCGAACTGCAAGTTTCCCGGGAGGATCTCTGTATATCGCGCCAAGATCGAGCGCAAAGCAGCGTGTGCGACCGTGAATAGCAAACGATCTTTGGCAAACTTGAACCTATCGGCGCGAGCCTGTTCTGCAGCCGATAGCAGAGCGGCGTATGCGCCTAAGTTGGCGGCGGCGGTTTCCGCCGCCTCAATCAGCCAGACGTGGATTTCGTTTGCATCCAAAAGGAGACCGGCAGGGGACGAACGCCAAACGGATTTGAAAGATTGGTTCGGCACGGTTCTTCGCAGTACTTTGCGCCGAACGAGCTAAAGATCAAGTTCCCCTGGCGGTCTCTGCCCGACCGCAAGCGAGCCGGGATCATCGGCTTCTAGCACTGCCCCATCGATATCGAGAACCAGCCGTCCATCGCCAAGCTCTTCAATGACCACAGCGTCGAGCTCTTGGCCAAGCTCCGCAGCGGCAGCGCAGGGTGGCACGTGGCGGTTCAATTCTCACAGTTATGCTATCGGCAGCAGAGCGTCGAAGGTTTACCCGGAATTCGGGATTTGTGGAGCATTATGGGCAATCAGGCGAAATCTTGGCGGGGCGCGATCCCTGTCACAATAACTTTATCGCCTTCCCGAATGATTTGCAGATCGCACCGACCGTGGAACAAAATCATCGTGCGGGGATGTTCATAGACCGTGGTCTTATGAGGAACTTCTTCGATGTAAACATCGAACATGCGACCGGCCGGCAAGTTGACGGTCTGAGTGTGCATCAAATCCCCTTCGAAGAAAACCTCGATCCAGTTGCGATTCTCGGTAACCGCGAGAATGAGACCGGCGGCATTCTTAATCGTGGCAATC
>JBEVIO010000512.1:0-10200 GCA_040510635.1 Binatia bacterium
ACAATTTTTGGCTGGACCGGAGCCGGCATTTTGCGCGAGCGCTCTTCCTTGATGATGTACAGAGCCGAAATGATGGCCCGCAACGCCAGGAAGATACCACAGACGCCGAGAACTCCATAAAAGAACGCTTCGAGTCCCACGCTGGCCAACCAGACTCGCCCGCCAACAGGCTGATTGACGCTTTTTGCTGAAGTAACACCGCTTTTCTCCGGCGTTGAGAGTGCCGCCAAGGCGATTGAATCGCTTCGCGCGAAGTATGCGAGCAGTACTGCAAAGGATCCAAAGGCGAGAATGAAAATCAAAGTCAAAATGAAGAAACGGCTTCTCATCGAGATGGTCCGTTAGAAAACAAAGCTAAACCAAAGCGACGTGACGGCGCCGACAGTCCTTCCCATAGTAGACCGAATCTTGCAAAAATCGCTGAAAAATTCAATCACGATAAAATGCCATACATGACGCGCAGAGACGCGTCAATGACCGGGGAGTCAGCGCTCAAAGCATCCAAATGTCAACGTGTGGCACGGTAGCGATTTACCGGACGCTCGAACGTTTCGCCGCAGGGCCTGCGCCGCCCCGGATAGCCGGAACGTAAGTGGCGCTAGCGCTTCGGCTAGATCAGTTGGTTTTGATCGAGGCGGCTCATCACCGCGCGCAAGCTAGATCGCATCCGCTCCAACGATCGCGCAATCTCGCCGATTTCATCCGCGCGCTTGAGTTGGAGGGGCACGCCGAATTCGCCTTTACTGATTCGATCCGCATGCTGGACAAGATCAAAGAGGGGCCGATTTAGAGACCACGCGATGTAGACAAATGCCACCGAGATGCCAAGGAGCGCAACCGCCATCATTGCGACCATGGGTGCCAAAGCGCGCCGCGATTCCGCTTCAATTGTCCCGCGCCAAAGACCGAGATGAACAAAACCTTGTCGGCCGCTATCAAAGCGTTTGGCAACTTCATATACGGCCGAGCCACGATATCGGACCACAGCACCGGGCAACGCGCGTTCGGCCGATCTGGGAAAATCTCGATCCAAATAGATCGGCAAGTCCTTGGGATGGTGTACGATGATCCTGCCTGTCGCGTCCTCTATAAAAATAAACGCGACCCCGTCTCTCGAAGCGTACTTGCCAATTATGTCGCCAAGGCTCTGAATCGTTCCCGCTGCCAGATTGCGTGTTGCGATTTCATTGATGCCAAACGCCATGTCATCAGCGCGACTCTCGACTTGCTTGTCCAGAACCCTGCTTAGAAACCCGTAAACGATGATGCCGGCGCTGATGCCGAAGAAAATACCAACCGCGCAAAACGAAACCGTCAGCTTGCCTAGCAAGCCAGTTTGACGCCGTTTGTTTTGTGGCGGCTCTTCAGCGCTAGGCAGCGCGCCCGTCGGCTTGGTTTCGACGTCCGCTGTCGGCACCACGCCTGTCGGTATAGCGGCACCCGGCTCGGGGGTCGCTTCTCTCATGGCCCTTTTTGCGCGGGTTACGACCAATAAAAGGGAAAATATCGCCGCGCCGACTATCGTCACCGGGACAACTATGTCATTCATCCAACCGTAGTTGGTGCGGTCGAGCGCGGGGGCGAAAATCGCGCCGAATATCGAGACAACTTTTCCTAGTAGGCCGACCACGCTCCAATGCGAATCGGTAAAATAGAGATAATCTGCCAGTAATCCGCAGAACACGATCGAAAGGATGGTGGGACCGATTAATCGTCGGTTATTCATGAAATGCGCTTAGTGTAATCGATCCGGCGAGCCATTCAAAGCGATCGATTCGCGCCGTCGATTTGAAATGAACGTTCCGCGGCAAGACAATCCGACAGCCAACATGCGTCGCGAATTTAGCAGTAAACAACTAGATCCCGACCGCAGCGCGCAGGTTACCGCATCCTTTTTATTGGCAAGCAGCGAGGCAAGCAATTCCGATACGGATCAGGCGCTGAGTCAGGCGAGTGGGCCTCAAGCGGATTTGTCATTATCGAGCTGTAAAGCCGCCAGGGCTTTTTCGATCAACAGGCGTCGGACTTTCTTTTCCTCCGCCGCCGATACTTTGGCATCGCCCACCACGTGAACAATGCCGTTACCGAGCACCAGTCGATTCGCGCCGACCATCTGGGCGACGGACAGCGCCGAAGTGATTTGCACGGTGGGGATACCCGCCTTTTCCAACTCGGTTGTGATCGCAGCGCCGCTGCGCGTGCTCGTCCCTCACGTCGAGGTGAGGATGACGGCGTCGATATCGAGGCTTTTTACCTTGTCGGCCATTTCGCGTCCCATGCGGCGCGTATTCGATAATGGGTTGGCCAAACCGGACGTTGAAATAAATTCGTCACACAGCGCGCCGATGGCGCCTTCACTTTCCAGCTCGCGCAGGACATCCAACGGCACCAGGCGGTCGGGATCTTGCCGGACGAACTGCGGATCGTAGCCGCCGTGTGAGACCTCATAGTCTTCGCCCTTCAAGTCGTCGCAATCTTTAACGCTATACGAACCCCAGCGCGTTGCCGCCGAGCCTTGGATCTTGTCGGGATTGCCCTTCGGCACCAAGCCGCCGTCGGTAATCAACATCACCTTCGCTTTGTGCAAGTCTTTGATGCCCGCAGGCATGGGCACCGGCTGAAATGTCGCAGGCACCATTTCCGACTCGAAAGGCTCGCCTCGGGTTTTGGCGAGCGCCATTGCAACAAGCCGCTCAGCGGCGGTCTTTTCGACGAACTGATCACGGATCAGGCCGCGCTCAATATAACCATCCTCGGCGGGCAAACCGATGGGCTCGTGGCGCATCAATTTGACCGCGAGATGCGCCATCTTCTCCAACACGCCGCGCATCCGCGCCGCGTTGTCGCCGCTGTCGACAATGTACAGCGGTTCGCGATAGAGATCCGCGCCGGGATTTTCCCGCGCCATGCCGGTCACCACCGGAATGCCGATTTGCGATTGTACCGCCGAACCAAGCGCGCCCGCGGCCATGCCGTATCGCCCGGCCAAAAAACAGGGTCCGGCAATGAACAAATCGGCATTGCACGCGCGAATTTTTTCCAACGCCGCGGCAATCAACGACTCTTGATTCTCGACCGCGTAGTTGTCGCCGCAGATGAGCGTCATCACCACTTGCGCTTCGGCGCCAAGCAACTGCTCCAGGAGCTTTCCGGGACCTATCGCGCCGTCGCGCGCCTCGAGCGAAGCCTCCGCTTTCTCTTCTCCGCCAAGTCCGCCGAAGAACTGATTGAGATAATGCACGACGCGCATGATTACTTCTCCTTAATTTGCCTGCTTTGTGTTCCTTGCAAATAAATTGCTCGTCTTCACTCTCAGGCCTGTTGTCACACTTCTCGCGTTCTCAATACAACATCGATCTTAGCCGCGAAGCGCCTTGTTGATTGGCGACGCCGACCACGTTCAGCGACTCGATCTCAAACGGTCCGGCGAGCAATTCGGCCAGGCCGCTGTTCGCTGCGACTACGCGCTCGACCGGAGGCAGAGTCCAGTTCGTGCTATTGCCGCCAACGCACACAATCGCGTCGACCTCAGGAAAATTGAACAACAGCGCCGACTCGACGCGATGATCGCGCGCCAGATCGGTCACCTGCACGGCGGTCTTAACTCCCGCGCTTTCGAGCAGTCGCGCCGTCTCAGCTAAATCCGTGTGTGGCACGCCGCCGCCGAATTTTGTCAGCACCGCGGCGTCGGCATGGAGCGCCCATTTGACAAGATTGGCGCTAAAGCGCGTGTTGCGCTCTCGGTCGAAGTTATTAGCTGAGGCGATGGTCGCCACCGTGCCGACAAAATTTATTTCACCGGCTCGATCGCGGCGATAGAGTTCCAGAATCACCGGATGGTTTTGATAAAAATAAGTTTCCGCGCCGCCGAGCGAGGTGTGATACGAGGTTACGACTGCGCCATCGAGCCATTCATTCGGATGCAGCAATGTTGGTAGCAAACCCTCGGTGTCCGCGCCGTATATAATCTGTTCATCGGCTTCCGGCTTTCGCTGGCGTGAGAAAATTTGCCCGATATAAGCGATTCGCGGCAACCCACTTCTCTCGCCGGCAGTGGCAACTTCGAATGTCTCCGCACGCTCGGGTAACTCGTCCAAAGCTGCCCGCGCCAAATGCACGGCGACTTTCAATTGTGCCGCGCGATAAGCTTTGTGCCGGGAATGGATCGGTAAATCGCCGCGCGTATGCGGGATGACGATCAAATGATGCAAAACCGCGTAACGCGAGCCCGCCGCCGCAGCGCCGCTCATCTCCAAAACATAACCCGTGGCGCCACGCGAATCGCCGGGCGATTGTTCGCGCAACGCGGTGACCGCTGCACCCGACAAGACATGAGTCCTGCCATTGCCGGCCGTCAGTGGCGGACCGATAATACCTGGCCAATCGGGACTTCCGCCCGGCGCCTTAGCTCTCGGTTCGACGATATCGAAGATCGGTCCCGCGCGGCAACTCTCGCCGGGGCGCGCGATCTCGAAATCAACGGACTCAATCGCAGAATCTTCGAGCACCAACCGCATCAACTCGTCTTTGTCGACCATGAGTACGGTTCCGTCGAGCCAAAGCGTTTCCGCAAAACGAATTTCCGAGATCGGATGGGTCGCCAGTGTCAGCGGCATGAAAAAACTCCGCAATAAGCTGAATGTGAATCTAGTGCTGAACAGACTGACTGTCAATTCGCGCGATTGGCTTGACATCGGGCCTTTGGCGGCATTACGCTCGTGACAAGAGAGGTTAACGTCATGGCGAAACAGGGATTCAAAGTATTCGACAGCGATATGCATATTATGGAACCACCCGATCTTTGGGAGCGCTACATCGATCCGCAGTTTCGTTCCCAAGCGCCGCGCGGTAGGACTTCCGAAAACGTGCGCGATCTCGGCACGATCTTTCCGAAGGTACCGGTAGATACCCGGCGCACCGGCGGCACGCCGCATCGCGGCCGCAACTTTGACAAGAACCAGGACATCTATCGAAACCACGCCGAACGCGGCTGGACCGGCGAAGTCCAACTCGAAGCGATGGACACCGAGGGCATCGACACCGCCGTGCTGTTTCCCACCCGTGGCCTCGGCGTCCTCACCTTCCCTGATCAAGACCCGCGTTTTGCCGCGGCGATGGCGCACGCCTACAACGATTGGCTGCATGATTTTTGCCAAGTCGACCCGAATCGCCTGCTCGGCGCCGGCATGATTTCCGTCTATGATATCGATGACGCCGTGCGTGAGACGCGCCGAGTAGTGGAAGAATACGGCTTCCGCTCAGTGTTTCTGCGCTCGAATATCGTTAACGGCAAGAACTGGTACGATCCTTACTACGAGCCGCTGTGGAGCCTGCTCGAAGAACTTAATCTACCGCTCGGTTTCCACGAGGCGTCCGCGTCGCGCTCGCGCCAATGCGCGGAAAACTTCGAACCCAACTTCGGCCTGCGCCGGGTTTACGCGCAACCGTTCGAGCAGATGCTTGGTCTTGGCAGCTTTCTTGGCGGCGGCATTCTCGAGCGTCATCCGAAAATGAAAGTCGCGTTCCTAGAAGCGAACTGTTCTTGGCTGCCTTGGCTGCTCTGGCGCTTGGATGAAGGATACGAGCGCGAGGGCGACATTTTCATGCAGGATATAAAAATGCCACCGAGCGAATATTTCAAGCGCCAATGCTTCATTTCGGTGGAGCCTGACGAAGCGCCCGCACGACATACGATCGAGGACATCGGCTGCGACCATCTCGTCTTCTCCACCGATTATCCGCATGGCGATTCCAAATATCCGCATGCAGTAGAGAGCTTTCTCAAGCTTACGTTGTCCGATGAAGACAAGCGGAAAATTCTCTGGGACAATTGCGCGCGTTTCTACGGCGCAACCGATTCGGCAAACGAGAACCAATCCACTGCGGCCAAAACGATTCCACAACAACCGCATCCATAAGGAGGAAAAATGGAAACACAGACCGAGAGCCCGTCACAGCACCAAATCCAGAACGAGAACGCAATGGATCGCTTTATCCGCAAGACGCGGGCGCTTTTTGCCAAGGAACCCGATCTCGACAAGCGCTGGAATGCGCTGCGACCGATTCTGGCGGAATTGCTCGCCGATCCGCAAGTCATCGCGGCAGCGAAGCAATGGCCGGACTGCGTGCCGGCGAACGGCCGCGCGGAAAATTTACTTTTCTACGAAGATGCCGATTACGGCTTTGCGATCAACGGCCTCACCAAAGGCGAGGCCCGGCACGGCCAGCGCGCGCGCATTCATGATCACGCGCATATCTACACGCTGTACGGCGTGCTCGACGGCCGGGAGCGAGTCGTGCGTTATGATCGCCTCGACGATCGCTCGAAACCCGACTATGCAGAGATCCGCGAGAGCAGCAACGTGCTCGTTAGTCCCGGCGAAATCGACTTGGTTAAGCCGTATGAAATTCATACCGAGCTAACCGTCGGCGAACGCACCGTGGCCGTCATCATTCGCAGTCAAAAAGGCGGCGATTTCAATCAAGGCCGTTACATTCCGGAGGAAAACAAATACTACGAGAGTCTCGGACCGCGGCAGACTCCATGCGAAATGCTGCCGAGAAACTAGGGTCTGATCGGAGCACCCACAACGTTACGGAGAATTTTATGTCACGACCCGAAAGAGTCGAAGAATCCCTGCCCGCCTTCGAAACCTTCGTCAATTACTCGGTCAATACCGGCGAGAAGCCCGCCAGCTATGGCGGCATCAACACTTTCGAAGCCGACAAAAAGCGCACAGGGAAGTATCAAGAGTACAAGGTGCCGATCTACGATGGCCGGGCAATCGCCGACAATCTCTCACTTGAAAGAGAGGGATTTATCCTGGTTCGCCATGACACCAAGGTAAAAGATTTTTATGAAGAGAGTGAAATCCGTTCGGTTTACTATCCGGAAATCGAGCAGCTGGTAAAGCAAACCGCCGGCGCGAAAAGAGTTCTAGTTTTTGACCATACGCTCCGCTCGGCCGACAGCGCAACCCGCGAAGCGAAGCAGATCAGCGGTCCGGTGCGCAATGCGCATAACGATTACACCGAATGGTCGGGACCTCAACGCGTGCGCGACCTATTGCCGGGCGAAGCCGAGGAATTGCTCAAGCGCCGCTTTGCTGTCGTCCAGGTGTGGCGTCCCATTCGCCATCCAGTGCAAAGAGAACCCCTGGCCATTGCCGACGCGAGAAGCATCGGCATGAAGGAGCTATTTCCCAGCTCGCGCGTTTACCCGGACCGGGTCGGTGAGGTGTATCATTGCGCTTATAACTCGGAACACCGTTGGTATTATTTTCCCAATATGCAGCGTCACGAAGCAGTGGTGTTCAAAACCTTCGACTCGATAAAAGACGGCCGCGCCCGGTGGACGGCTCATACGGCCTTCGACGATCCTACCAGTCCGCCCGATGCTCCACCGCGGGAAAGCATCGAGATGCGAACCTTGGCTTTCTTCTGATTTCGGTAGGCGATTCGGATAAACAAAAAGGCCTGCGATACTAAGCGCAGGCCTTTTTTAGTGGGTTTTTGCGAAGCGCAAATAAAGATCTTCTCAAGATCTTGGCAACTCGGCAACGAACCGTTTATTTACCGGTTTGTTTCTTTCTCGGCCGTTTCCGGCACGTCATACAGTCGATCTTTGCAGCCATAATTTCCTCCTTGTAGTGCGGTTCTTTGTATCACCCAATCCTTAGACGTCAACGGGCTGAGCTCCATCAGATCGTCAACAAGCGCCCACTTTCCAACGATTTTCTAAGGAGTTACGGTATTTTTAAAAATTCTGCCTGGCACTTAGCCGAGCATCTTGAAGTAGAAAACCATAAACCGCAGTAAAGCGCCGTGAAATACAGGTAATTCATCGAATCGAATAGGTATGAAGAAACTCGCTGGATGGCAAAATGGACGATTTTGCGCACATTCGACAAGCACTTGTCTTGAGGTCCCAACTTCCGGTAAAGTCCGTTAGACACTGAAATCTAGAATCAACCTACAGGGAGGGAAAAGATGGCGAAGATAGACAAGATTACGGTGGTGGACGTAGAAAAACAGGCGCAATGGGGCCGGCCTACCGGTCGCAATTACGCGCGCCCAACCCAGACCGACCGCGTGCACATTGCACTCAACAGCTACGAGCCGGGGGTCAACGATGAGCTGCATTGCCATCCCGGCTCCGATCACACCTTTTTCGTAGTTCAGGGCGAATGCACCATGAAGGGCTTGAAACCGGATGAAGAGTTCGTTTTAAAGCAGCACCAAGCGGTACATGTTCCCGCAGGCTTCTTTTATCAGCTCAACAATACGGGCAAAGAACGTTTGATCCTCTATCAGGTCAGCACCGAACCCAAGCCACGACCGAAAATCGGCAAAGTCATCTATGGCGTTCACACCGGCCTCAAAGAGCATCTTCTCAATCCCGTCGAAGCGAAAGTCGCGCGCCCATGACCTTTGCCGAAGTTCTCGATTGGTGCCGAAAAAATCATGCTGACGTGCGCGGTGTTTACCGCGGCAAAGATGTTTCCATTTCGCACAAGGATAGTGCACTTCCTGCGGAGCTGCCGTCTATCGGCGAGATCTTTCACTGGGATGTCGAAATGCCTGAGTTGAATCACTACGTGAGCAGCTCGGATTTTGAGCGCATCGTGACCGGCAAGCTCACCATCGACGGCTTCAAGAGCACACTGCGCGGCAGCGATTGAGGCGAATTTTTGACTGTGCATAAACAAAATCGCCACCCACAGCAAAATGCCGCGGGTGGCGATTTTGGCTTTGCAGCGTAGATCTATTATGCGGGCAGGTTCGGATTCCCGACCTCGGGCGAGTTCCACTTCAGGTGGCGCTCTAAGAAATCAGTCACCAACGGCCACGAAAGGTCGGCGGTGTGAGCGTTATACCCGGGCGCTCCGGGGTCGACGTAGCCGTGGCCGCCGAATGGAAAAAAATGCCACTCCAACGGCTGGCCGTTCTCTTTAAATGCCTGCCACATTTGCTCCTGCACCGGCAGCACCGTAGTGACATCATCAGCGCCATAAAGATTAATCGATGGACAGCGAATCTTCCGCGCGCTCACGGTTGGATGTACCGGCCGGAGCGGCGAATCGGGCTCGGCGCGCACCGTCGGATAATAGCCGACGAAAGCACGCACGTCGGGAGTCGCCGCGACGAAATGAATCGCAATGCGGCCGCCCATGCAGTAACCACAGACCGCCACTCGATCCTTGTTGACCGTTGCCTGCTTGAGCAAAAAACGCCAGCCTTCCGTGAGCACGCGGGTAAATTCAGGATCCGGCGTTTTCGCTTGAATCTGCGACCCGCTAACGATATGGGTCGGCTCCGGATAACCCAGTTGTTCGAAAACATTGATCGCGAAAGTCGTATAGCCAAGCTTGGCGAACTTTCGCGTTTCGGTTTTGATATACTCGCCAAGCCCTCCTTTTGGATGAATTAAAAACAATGCTGGACCAGGCTCCGATCGCTCCGGATAAGACAGAAATCCCGCCACTCCATGTTCTTTGCTGCTAAAGGCTTGCTCAATAATCCGCATTACCCACTCCTCGGAAATTTGATATAGAAACGCAACCTAACACGATCCCTCGAGATCGGTAAAGGGCTGTGCGTTAACAAAGCATCGATCACAAGTTTTGATACCATAGTACGGCCGATTTCGGCTTTGGCGCACCCGCCGGAGAGAAATTTATCTGCCCGTATATATTGCGAAAATGCCGATCTGGCACCCCTTGAGCTATAGTCTCGCTTACGCGCCTCCTCCTCTATCGTGAAAAAGTGAACATTATTGGCCGAGCAGACAAAATAGACGTGGCTGCGACCAAATAGATGACTACGCTCAACCCTGATTTTTTAAGTATTTAGAAGAACTATTTAATGCCAAAGCTGATGGAATGAGAATTGCTCAGTTTCGCAGTGAGCAAAAGCTTCCTCGAGACCACAGGAGAACTTGGCGCAATGCAAGACCAGGGATCCATACAACCGCTACCCCCATCAAACAAGAACCAAGAGAATAAAGGAGATCTGATAGCGTTTCCGGCTACTCCGTCGTTTTCTCTCGCCGAGGCCAATTCCATCGTCGATATAGAAATTCAGGCCGATCAACTTCTAGCTTACATTAATAAACTTACTTCGCTCGCCGATCGGGCGTGCAGCACGGCGATAAGCCAAAACGAAACGACGCACCTAATCGAAGAAAACCGGCGCAGCGAG
>JBEVIO010000513.1:0-3936 GCA_040510635.1 Binatia bacterium
GAAGATTTTTTCCTTTTCGCTGTCCTTCGTGATTCCGAGTTGTTCCAGAGGGCCGGAAATCAGCTCTCTTGTGGTCACACCTTGTTGGTCCAAATATTTTTTGGACCAATCGTCATGATCCAACGATGCGATCATTTCATCCTTTATGGGTGTGAACGTCGTAAGAACTTTGATTCCCAACTTTTTGTCTTTTACAAATCTATCCAGGCCGATAAAATATGCGTGCAGAAATTTTTTCAGCTGTTCTCTTTTTCTGTCGATCACATCCTGGCGAGTCAGCATACTGGATTGCGGATACTTAATGTTCATGGTGCCGAGATCAAGCAGGGTCCTGAACCCCATTTGGGTTGCCTTTCTGGCGAAAACCGAATTGAGCATCGCGCCATCGATTTTCTTTGCCGCGAGCGCGGCGACGATATCTTCCGACCGACCCAGTTGCAGGATTGTTATATTGTTTTCCTTCGGATCGAGTTTCAAGTGTTTCAATGCGTAGCGCAAAGACGTATCGAGAGATCCGCCAAATCTCGTGACTGCGATGATTTGGCCGCGCAGATCGGCAGGTGCGTTGATCGTCGGTTTTGCCATCAGAATGAAGGTGAATTTGTCGATGATGCTGCCGATTATGCGTATGCTCTTATATCCTTCATTATAGACTCTGATGCCTGCTTCGCCGGCGCTCATCAGCACATCAATCTCTTTGGCGAGCAGCGCGGGAACATTTATGGCTGAGGAAGATATGAGGATAGTCTCGACCTGGATCCCTTCCTTCGCGAAGAGGCCTAGATGAGATGCTGTGTAAATGCCGGCGAAGTCGGTGGACAAAGATGTAAGCGCAACTCGGATTTGCGCTTGCGATGGTGTACTGAACAGCGTGGCTGCGAAAACGACCCACATTGGGAGTAAATAAATCCTCCTCAGGCACATTCGAAGGGCGGCTAGGAAGTTCTTCATGGCTTGGTCATTGTCCGGGCCTTGGTGTGGCCGCAATCGCAGCGCAGCGTATTTGATTCTAGGGCAACGGAAAACCGAGAGTCGTCAGTTTGCGATGACAGTCGACTGTGATTGCGGAGTCCTTGCGAGGGATGCGCCATCGAATCATCACTAGATCACCTCGCTCGCGGCGAAGGATTGGATAGCTGATTGGGAGTAGCCCATTTCGGCGAGGATTTCTCTGTTATGTTCGCCGAGCATGGGCGCCGGCGTCAGCTCTTTGCGGCGCATGCTCGCGACTGCGCCCTGAGGATACATGATCTGGCCAAAGCGTGGATGGTCGACCTCTTTAAGAAATCCTCGCGCTTGGAGCTGCGGGTCGTGAATCAGGTCCAAAGTCGTCGACACCGGCGACGCGGGGAAGTGGCGTTCCTGGGCTTCCTCGACCAGCTGATTCTTGACATGCTGGCTCGACCATTGAAACACTCGGTCAAGAATAAAGTCGCGTTTTTTGATTTGATTTTCTTCTTCAGCGAGCGACGGATCGGCGGCGAGTTGCGGGTCTTTCACCCATTCGACGAACTTTGTCCACCGCCCCGGCCGATGGATCTGACTGATCACCCAATGGCCATCCTTACAAGGAAGCGCGCCTGAGATTGCAGTGATGGCCCCCTTGCTGCCGCGTCTTTCGGTTACGATTCCCGAAAAGGTGTATTCGACCATCGCTTGCTCGACAAAGGTCTCGAGCGCCTCGCGCAGCGAAACGGTCGCCGTCAAGCCCTTGCCGGTCTGCGCCGCCGTGCGCAATGCGGCTGCCGCGGCGACGGCGACATAGATGCCAGTGGCCAGGGCCGCCAGGTGGCCGCCCAATACCATGGGAGGATTTTCCGGATGCCCCGTCAGCGACATCAAACCGGAACGGGCGAGCGCACATAGATCAGGTTCTTGGTCTTCGATTTTGACGAACACCAGTTTTGAGTTTACCTCGAATAGTCGCGAATCTTCGAACGGAAGCGGGCAGCTTGTCATCAATACATCCGCGGATGCGAGCAAACGCAAAAAAATCTCGCGACCCGCAGTGGTATCAAGATTCACTGTCAAACTTTTTTTGCCGGCGTTAAGAAACTGATGATAGGCGCTATTCTCCGGATCCGGTTCATTGCCGAGAAACGGCGCCAGTTCGCGCAGGTGATTTCCGTGTCGCCCTTCCAAGCGTATGACGTCATGTCCTTCTTCGACAAACAGGCGGGACGCGTAGGCGCCGGCGAGATTGGTGAGTTCAATGATGCGCGCCATATTATTCCTTCGGCGTTTTGCCAAGTTTGGTTTCCGGAAACAGCGCCATCGTGTGGCGTCGGCGCAACACGACCTCGCCATCGGCGTTCAAGATCTGTTCCTCTTGGGTGATGTAGATTCCCAATCCGGCCTTGCCTTGACGCGCGACGATGTCGACCAGGCAACTCTGGGTCGAAAGCTGGTCGCCGGGATAGACGGGTTTTAGCCAAGTTGTTTCGGAGCCCGCGTTGCGAACGTTGGTATAATTGGCCGGCACGGGAATTTGGCGCCGTAGATCGGGCGCCTCGGCACTGGAGCCGTCCGGGTTTTCTCTTAGACTGAACGGAACCCAGCCGACCAACGTTGGCGGCAGCAGCCTTCCTTTGTAGCCGGAGGATTGGGCATACTCATCATCAAACCACAACGGATTGCGATCGCCCGTGGCGTCCGCGTAACGGCGAATATCGGATGTCGTAATGATAAGCAGCGGGCTCAACGGCGTCTGGCGCCCGATCCAACTGCGCATCTCTGCTGTGATTAAGTCGTCGACGTGGGCCATTATGCGAACGCTCCCTGCGCTTTCAGAGCTTGGATCTCCGCGTCGGCCAGCGTCAGCCAGTCGCGTAGCACGGCGTCGTTGTGCTCACCGAGAGCGGGTGCCGGGTAGGGTGCCGGAAGCGTGCCGCTGGAAAAGCGAAAAGGCAGGACGGTAGTCAACATCGATCCGATGCGCCGCTCCTCCATTTGCGTAAATACGGTTGCGCCATCCGGTTGGTTCACAAGATCATTGATGCGGCGGACCCGTTCCGCAGGAATGCCGCGCGTTTTCAGACGCTCCTCTACCTCTCGATTTGAGTATCGTGCCGTCCATTGTTGGAGTTGCGCGTCGATTTCGTCGTGAAGCTGGCGCCGCCCGGCGACGTTGGCAAAGCGCGTTTCCGCCCCCCAGCGCTCCATGCCGATGACTTGGCCGAGAGAACTCCATTGCTCGTCTGTTTGCACACTGATCGCGCACCAATCGTCGGTGCCAGAACAACGATAGACGCCCTGGGGCGCGAATCTTGTCGAGCGGTTTCCTTGCCGCGGCGGGTTTGTGCCGTTTACCGCGCTGGCCAAGAGCAGCGGCGCGATCATGGCGACACTGCACTCAAATTGGCTCAGGTCCAATTGAGATCCTTTACCTGTGCTGTCCCGTTCATCCACAGCTTGAAGGATCGCAAAACAGGCGTGCAGGGCGCCGATGTAATCGTTCCATGAGTTCGAGATGGCGGTGGGTGGGTCGCCCTCCGCGCCGGTCACGGTCATCAGGCCGCTGTAACCCTGCAGATTCATATTCATGCTCGTCCAGTCCCGCCTGGGACCGTCGTGACCGTATCCGGACATGCTCACGTAGATGATTCGCTCGTTGCGCGCAACGAGATTTTCATAACCGAGACCGAGCCGATCCATGACGCCGGCGCTGAAGTTTTCCACGACTATATCGGCTACCGCCGCCAGACGGAACGCCGTCTTGTTGCCGCTCGGCTGTTTGAGGTCGATGGCGATGGAGCGCTTATTGCGGTTGGTGTTGAGATAGGAAGCATGTCGTCCATCGCGGTCAATATAGGCCGAGGGCCAGGGATGGTCCGGGTGTTTGCTGCTTTCGACTCTGACCACGTCGGCGCCGAGATCGGCCAACAGCCGCGTGCAGCAGGGGCCGGCGAGTACGTGAGTAAAGTCGAGGACGCGGAT
>JBEVIO010000514.1:0-4735 GCA_040510635.1 Binatia bacterium
GACCGGAATCAGCCGCACGACAAAATCGAAGGCTGGCTGGCCCAAGGCCGCAATCACCAAGGCTTCGCGCGGAAAATTGATTTTCGTTACCAGAGAACCCGAAGCCGTCAGACTGTTGGCGCAGTTCGTGAGACATCCCGCGAACAACTGCCATACACTTATCCCCCAGAGTGAATAGGCGATGTAAGGAATCTTGGTTCCACCGATCGGCAGGACTCGCGAAGAGTGAAGAAACGCAAACACCGTCACCGTGGCGATTTGCGGAACCAACGCCCAGACGTAGCCGAGAATCGACTGGCGATAGCGCACGGAAATGTCACGCAGGATGAGCAGCCAAATCAGACGGCGGCTCTCGGCCAGCTCTTGAAACATGATTTGCCAGCCGCCGACTCCACCGCGCCGCACGCCTTGCGGCGTGTACAGCACCTCCGCAGCAGGTCGGTGCGGTTCGACATCAGGAGCGATTGCCGCCTGGCGCGACTGAGCGATCTCGTTCATGCAAAATGGCCGCCGGACTTGTCGAAAACGTCGAGTATTATACTTCGCGGGGGCCGCCATTGCCATTTTTTTGTCAAACGGCAACCCCGGCGCTGGAACCGCTTCACCTCGACAACTGCCCGTGGTTCTTTTTTGGCGCAACAAAGAAAGCTTCATGGGGTATACTGCGGATCAATTTCGCCAGAGCTGCGTCGATTGCCGGATGAAAATTCTCGTCCTCACCAAACGCCAGTACATGGGCAAAGATCTCCTCGACGATCGCTTTGGGCGATTCTGGGAGGTGCCGCTGGAACTGGCCCGCCGCGGCCATGAAGTCCAGGGGATTTCTCTCAGCTACCGGACACGAGCTACGGGATCGTTTTGCTCCGCCTCCGGCGCGCTGACGTGGCACAGTCTGAATCTGTTGAAGCGCGGTTTACCCGCTCTGCAAAATTATTTGCGTTACGCGCGGCGGTTCTCAACGGATTTCAGGCCGGACATCGTCTGGGCCTGTTCGGATGCGTTTCACGCTATTTTCGGTCGTCATGTGAGCGCGGGGATCGGCGCAAAATGCGTGATCGATCTTTACGACAATTTCGAGAGCTATCCGGCGACCCGAGCGCCCGGCGTCCTGTCCTTGTTCAAACGCGCGCTCAAAGCGGCGAACGGCATTACCTGCGTCAGCTCCCAGTTAGCCGACTACGTAAGCGATCATTATCACAGCCGCGCTCCGGCGCTGGTGCTGGAAAACGCCGTCCGGGCCGATCTGTTTTACCCGCGCGATCGGCTTGTCAGCCGGCGAGAATTGAATTTGCCGCAAACCGCCCCGCTCATCGGAACCGCCGGAGCGCTCAGCGCAAGCCGCGGCATGGATGCGCTCTACCGCGCCTTCGAGACTCTCGCGGCGCAAGAGAAAGATCTCCACCTCGCGCTTGCCGGGCCGCGGCGGCGAAGCGACAAGATTCCGCACGGCGAGCGCATTCACGATCTCGGCAATCTGCCGCTGGAACGCGTGCCAGCGTTTTTGAGCGCCTTGAACGTGGCGGTCGTCAACAACCGAGATTCAGCGTTCGGCCGCTTCAACTTCCCGCAAAAGGCGAGAGAAGCGATCGCATGCAGGGTGCCCCTGGTCGCCGCAGACGTGGGCACGATGAAAAGTCTTTTAGCCGATCATCCCGAATTGCTCTTCGCGCCCGATGATACGAAAAATCTGGCACAGGCGCTCCGCCACCAGTTGGCAAACCCGGTTATCGTCGAGGCGAAAGTTCCCACCTGGGTCGACATGGCGGAGCGGCTGGAAAATTTTTTCTTCGCGGTGCGTAACCACGCGCATGAATGACCGCCGGCTCACGGTTTTGTTTCTGGCTTCGAGCTATCCGCGCGACGTTACCGACTCGGCGTCGGTTTTCCTGCGCGATCTCGCCGACCACCTCGAGCAAAATTCAGTAAAAATCCACGTGCTGGTTCCGGCGGACGGCAAGGCCGACACGAGCGTCGAAGGCCAAGTCACCGTGCATCGCTTTCGCTACTTGCCAAGCTCCCGCCAAACACTTGCTTACGGCTCGGGAATCCTGCCCAACCTGAAACGAACCCCGCGGCTCTGGCTTCATGTGCCGCTTTTCGTGATGGCCATGGCCGTCAAGATGTGTCGATTGCTCGCCACCAGGCGCATCGATGTCATTCACGCCCACTGGCTCCTGCCCCAAGGTCTGGTCGGATTGATGGGTGCGTGCCTGTTCGGCGTGCCGTTGGTGGTCAGCGCGCATGGCAGCGATGCCTTCGCGCTGCGCGGGCGATTTCTCGACAGGCTCAAGCGCAGGATCATTCGCCGAAGCGACCGATGGACGGCCAACACCGCTGCGACGGCCGCTGCTGTCGCTCGCGGAGTGAAATTACCGGAGCCCCGAATCATTCCCATGGGCGTCGATGTCGCTTTTTTTTCGCGAGGCGACCGGACGGCGTTGCGTCAAGCGATCCCTGATCGAGAACACGTCGTGCTGTTTGTCGGCCGGCTGGTTGAAAACAAAGGCTGCCGAGATCTTATCGAGGCGCTATCCCTGTTGCCGGGCGAGACCCGGTCGCGGGCGAGACTGTGGATTGTCGGCGACGGCGACGAACGACCCGGACTGAAGCGAGCGGCGCGCGACTTCGGGGTTGATGCCGGGACCGAATTTTTCGGAGCCGTGGAGCATCGGCGGCTTGCCGACTTCTATGCCGCAGCCGATCTGGTCGTCGTGCCGTCAAAGGTTGGATCCGGCGGCGAAGCCGAAGGTCAGAATATTGTGGTTCTCGAAGCGTTTGCGGCCCGGGCATGCGTATTGGCGACGCGCCTCGGAGGCATTCCGTCCATGGTGCGCGACCAGATGACCGGCGCGCTCGTCGAGCCTGGAAATCCGAGAGCCTTATCCGAAGCTCTCGAATTGTTGCTCAACGATGCAGATTTGCGCCGACGCTTGAGCGCCAGCGCCTTTGCCGACGTGGCCAGGTACGACTGGCTTCGTGTCGCCGGCGAATTTTGTGATCTTTACGAAGAGGCTGCGAAAGCACGCATCGTCGCAGACGGCCGTGGGTCATAAGACTTTAGTCGTCGTCCCAACGCCTGCCGCTCTCCTGACGTTCCATGCGCAGCAGGGCAATCTGCTCCGATACTAAACCGAGCATGAAGATGACCACCGCGGTCGTAAACATCAGCGCGGACATGTTGGTGAAGCGATGCTCCGTGAGGTAGGTGTAAATATAATTCGCCAGCCCAGCCGCGAAAAAGACGACACTCACCGGCAAAAATACCCGGAATGGCGAAAACAGCGTGGCGATCTTGGTAATGATCAAAAGAAACCGAATGCCGTCCGTCACTAGGCTGATTTTGCTCTGCCCGGATCGGTAGAGCGTCCGGATCGGCACGTACTTGACCGTCAGTCCGGAACGTAAAAACGCCAGCGTCAGCGTGGTCGGATAGGAAAACGTGTTGGGCAGCAAATCGATAAAGCGCAAAGCATCCCGCCGGGTGAGCAGGCGAAAGCCTGAAGTCAGGTCCTGGACTTTAAACTTGGTGACGTACGACGCGAGCAAATTGTAAAGCAGGTTCGCCGCGTAGCGATGAAATCTCAGCTTCGAGCCTTTGGCGCGGGCGCCGACGACCATATGGTAGTTGGTCGCCTCGGCGAGCAAGTTGGGAATATCTTCGGGTTTATGTTGGCCGTCTCCGTCCATCAGCACGATCAACTTTCCCCGCGCCGCGCGGATACCGCTCTTGATCGCGGCGCCGTTGCCGATGTTGTACGGGTGTCGACTCACGCTGACGCCGGCGTTCAAGGCAATCTCGGCGCTGCCGTCAGCGGAGCCGTCGTCGACGACGATGATCTCCGCTTGCGGCAGGTCGAGCGCTTGCACTTTGCCGAGCAGCGTCGCTAAAATTTCCGCTTCGTTAAAAACCGGAACAATGATCGAGATGGCGCATCGGCTAGCCATGAATTTGATAGACGGCGTGATGACGGTCACGAAAGCTCAAGGTGAGCCGGCTCTCGGCGAATCGATTCCACACTGCCGCTTGGTTGGGCGTCAAATTGTGCGCTAGAAAATCTGTCAGAAGATCCTCGCGGACCATGAGATGGGTGATGTTTTTGCGTTTTAGCTCTTGTTCGATTTGATCAGCGCTTTTCGCTCCGCGAATCGTCGCCAGCAGATATCCCGGCAACTCGCCGCCGTCATGAAAATAATCCCGCTCGCAATAATACGCTCTCCGGCCGACAAAGAGAAGGTAAATTTTCGCGTTCGGCGGAGTGCTCTTGGCAATGTACTGGAATGAAGTGTACTCGGGGAGCATGCGAGTCAGATAAGCGTCGCGACTGACGGCGCCCGAAAGATAGCCGAGCGGCGCCGCTTCCCGAAAATACTTCCCTAGATAAATGCCATGCCAGCCCGCGAAGAACATTAGCGCCGCGATTAAATAAACGGGACGTTTAATGCGCAGGTAAAGATTGAAAACGCCGTAAACCGCCAGGATCACCAACGGCGGAACGATGGAGAGAATATAACGAATGCGCATGTCGACGAGAAATAATGCGTAGGCGAGAAACAGCAGGGCGAAACCCGCCAGCAGTTTTTTCTCCTCCGGCCATTTGCCTTTAAACGCCCATGGCAAAAAGACGATCAAGATCGGCGTCAGCACGCCGTCGAATAGTTGCGGATTGTCGTCCTGCCCGGAAAAAAATACGCGAAAAGGCAAACCTAAAAGCTGCCAGAAATTTTCGCCATAGAA
>JBEVIO010000515.1:0-3077 GCA_040510635.1 Binatia bacterium
GGCGATTTGGTTTGGTCGATTGCCGAAAATTCCATTAACCGCCAAAGGAGCAAGAAATTGCCGTGTGAAACGATCAATTTTGTCAGGTGAGCGAACGTCTCGCCGAATCTTGGACAGAAACTAACCTGGACAAAATCGATAATTTAGGTCAGATTAGCGAATTTCTTGTCATTCCACTTTATTCAGTGTGTGAACCGTCCGTTAAATCCCCACGTGGCGAGGATTAAGGAGCAACCACGATGCCATTCGCCGTCTGAACATGCTGGATCGATACATTGGCCCCGGAGCGTCCAAAAAATGCCGCAAAAAGATTGGTCGTCGACTAGCCCTTTTGAGTTTTACCGACTGGCGAAATCGCCCGCCCAACGGAAACGAGGTAGGTTATAGGAAAAACAAGAAATACTACGAAAGACAGGAGTATTTTTGAGCACACAAGTACGCGACGCAAGCGTTTTCCGTCGGCGCGCCTTGTTAACGCCGCGGAGCCTTCGCTCACCGCCTAAAGAACCGATTGAAACTTGGCAGGAACGAGCTGTGTCTGTGCGACTCGGGGGTGCAGGTTCTAAAAATGCTGCATGGTAGGACCGTTCAACCCCTTTGTCTGTTGTCCAACTCCCGGTCCTTAATTTTTCCTTCGGCTTTTCGAATCAGTGCCCACAGCTTCGGCGCGGTGTAGGGCATATCGATGTGATCGATGCCCAGCGGCGCCAGCGCGTCCATTACTGCGTTGGCGACGGCCGGCGGCGCGCCGTTGGTGCCGCATTCGCCGACGCCTTTGACGCCCAGCGGATTAAACGGATTTGGCGTAATCGTCTCGCCGAGAATCATCGGCGGCATGTCGGCAGCGCGCATGACCGCGTAATTCATGAACGTGCCGGTTTGTACCTGGCCGTCCTCGCTGTAGAGCATTTGTTCGCGCTGCGCTTCGCCGAGACCTTGAGCGACGCCGCCGTGAATCTGTCCTTCAACGATCATCGGATTGATGACTACGCCGCAATCGTCGACGAGCACTAACTTTTCAATGGTCATTTTGCCCGTGTCGCGATCGATGCTGACGGATGCGAGGTGGGTGCCGAAGCCCCAGGCTTCGCGCTTTGGATCGTAGAATGCGGTTTCTTGCAAGCCGATTTCCATGCCCTTCGGAACGCGGCCGCCGTAGGCGGCAGTAGCGATCTGCCGCCAGGTCACCTTCTTGTCGGGAACGCCCTTGACGGCGAAACCGCCGTCGGCTTGCACCATGTCTTCCGGCGCGGCTTCGACCAGATGTGCCGCGATGCGTTTACCTTTCTCGATTACGCGCTCGGCGGCGATGGCCAGAGCTCCACCGCCGACGACGGCGCTGCGGCTGCCGAACGTGCCGGTGCCTTGCTGGCTCACGTGGGTGTCGCCGTGGAGAACCGTTACATGATCCATCGTTGTCTTCAGTAGTTCCGCGGCGATTTGCGCCCACGACGTTTCGTGTCCTTGGCCGTGAGAACTCGAACCCGTGAGCACGGTGATTTCGCCGGTGCGCTCCAGGCGCACACTGCCGCTCTCGAAGCCGGCGCCGCCGCTGGGCTCGACGAAAGTAGAAAAGCCGACGCCCACCAGCTCGCCGCGCTTACGCCGTTCATCGCGTTGGCGCAGGAGATTTTCGTAGTCGGATATCTTGAGCGCCTCGCGCATCGGTTTCTCGAAATCGCCGGAATCGTACTCGACGCCGGTGCCCGTCGTGTAAGGAAATTGTTGCGGCTGGATAAAGTTTTTTCGCCGGATTTCCAGTCGATCCATGCCTAGCACCGCTGCAGCCTTGTCGAGTAGGCGCTCGATGTTCAAGACCGACTCAGGCCGGCCGGCGCCGCGATAGGGGCCGGTTGGACAAGTGTTGGTGAAGACCGAAACGATCTCGACGTGGCAGTCCTGAATCTGATAGCTGCCGCAGGCCATGCCGAGCATGCGCTGCGGCGGTCCGGCGGTGCTGGCGTGCAGATAGGCGCCGAGGTTGGCGACGACTTTGACTTTCAGGCCGAGAATCTTGCCATCTTTTCTGAGCGCCATTTCAGATGTCATCGCCTGGTCGCGCCCTTGGATCGTCGTGATGAAATCTTCGCTGCGGGTGGCGACCCACTTCACCGGCTTGCGCAGTTTAAGCGCGAGATAGCAGGCGACAATATCCTCGCGGTAGACCGGCCCCTTGCTGCCGAAGCCGCCGCCGACGTCGGGCGCGATGAGATGAATTTTGTTTTCCGCAAAGGCGAGAGTATTGGCGATTTCGGCGCGGGCGCGATGGGGACCTTGCGTCGAGAGCCAGACGGTCAGGTTTTTGCCGAAGGGATCGGGGCTGGCGACGATGCCGCGCGGTTCCATCGCTAGAGCAACTTGGCGCGGGCTGGCGATGTGCATAGTGAACACGTGATCCGCCTCGGCGAATGCCTTATCGACGTTGCCGCCGTTCTTGCTCATGGTGTAGCAGATATTGCTGTCGAGCTCTTCGCGCGCCAACGGCGCGCCGGGCTTGAGCGCATCTTCCGCATTGGAAACGCCGGGCAGCGGTTGATATTCGACTTCAATCGCATTGGCGGCGTCCGCCGCCTGGGCTCGCGTGCGCGCGACGACTGCGGCGACCGGTACGCCGGCGCAGTGCACCGCGCCGCGCGCTAGCACCGGATGCGGCGGGATCTTCATGTTCGGCAACACCTGCGAGGGCGCGAGATTGAGCTTTTCACTCAAGTCATTGCCGGTAATCACTGCTTCCACTCCCGCCATGGCCTTGGCCCTGCTCGTGTCGATGGAAATAATCTTCGCGTGCGGGTAGGGGCTCCGTTGAAACGCCAGGTGGAGCATGCCGGTCAAATTGATGTCGTCGACGTAGCAACCCTTGCCGGTGATCAGCGGCGGATCTTCGACCCGTTTGGGTGATGCGCCGATGAGGCCGTTGGGTTCGTGTTCGGTTGTCATGAGCTACCTCATTTTTTGGATTATCTCGCGGCTTAGGTTAAACGCCAGACCCGAGACTCGGACTCTAAGCCGCGGCGCGCTCCACCGCCTTCTCGATCGCCTTACGCGCATAGACAGTTGCGACGTGCTGCTTGTACGCC
>JBEVIO010000516.1:0-4152 GCA_040510635.1 Binatia bacterium
CATCGACGGATTGAGGCAAACTTTAAAAAACTATCTGCTGGAAAAACACGAGATGAGCGCGGCGTCCTTTCGCGATCTGATCGGTTCCAGCCGCAAATACACGATCCCGCTCTTGGAATACTTCGATCGCAATGGACTGACGATTCGAGTCGGAGACATTCGGCGTTTGAAATCGCCGCCCGCTATTGAAAAATCACCGCCGCGTTGAATTTGGTGATCGTTCGCACTAAAGTATGGGAGTCATGATTTTGACAAAGAAAAAAGTTGTGCGTTTGACGCAAGAGGTCAAGGCCGCAGGTTGAGCCGCCAAGCTCGGCCCCGCCGATCTCGTGCAAGTTTTGCACGGCCTACCCAAATTTCAAAACCCTGACATGCTCGTCGGCACTGAAACCGGCGACGACGCCGGGGTGTATCGCTTGCGCCCCGATCTCGCGATCGTGAACACGGTCGATTTTTTCACGCCGATTGTCGACGATCCTTATATCTTCGGGCAGATCTCGGCGGCGAACTCGCTAAGCGATGTTTACGCCATGGGCGGCGATCCCGTAACCTGCATGAACATCGTCTGCTTTCCCAAGGACAAGATGGATATCGAAATCTTGGGCGAGATCCTCAAGGGCGGCGCCGATAAAGTCAAAGAAAGCGGCGCGGTCATCATCGGCGGCCATAGCATTATCGATGAAGAAATTAAATTCGGTATGGCGGTCACGGGTGTGATCCATCCCGATAAAATTTTTCGTAACGTCGGAGTTCAGGAAGGCGATGTGCTGATTCTGACCAAAGCGCTCGGCACCGGCATCATCACCACAGCGCTCAAGAAAGGCAAAGCTTCGGATGAGAGCGTCAACGAAGCGGTGCAGTCGATGACGACGCTGAATGCCGCGGCATCGGTGGTCGCGCGCAAACACCCGGTGCATGCCTGCTCCGATGTCACCGGCTTCGGTATCCTCGGCCACGCACTGGGGATGGCCAGCGGCAGCGGCGTCACGTTGGTGATCGAGTCGGCGAAGATGCCGCTTTTGCGCCGCGCCGCGAGCCTAGCGGAAAAGGGTTACATCACCGGCGGCTGCAAACGAAACAGAGAATACTTGAACGACAAGATGGCGATCGACAAATCGATTCGCGAAGGACTGATCGAAGTCGCGCTCGATCCGCAAACCTCCGGCGGGCTGCTCCTCGCGATCGGCAAACGTCACGCCGCTAAACTGCTCGACGAGTTGCAGGGCGCCGGCATCACCCAAGCCGTCGAAGTCGGTTATGCCACCTCGTTACAAAAATCCTGGGTGCGCCTCGTCTGAATCGGCTTGCCGCCGAAACGCGCGCCGCGTCCCCCACGGCGCAACAAAACTCGCGCGCCATGCGCGGCCCAAGCCCGGCCGAATCGGTGTCCCACCGTCGCCGGGCGCAGTAATTGCCCAAGTAATGGCTCAATGGTTCGGCTAAACTAAAAGACGTTCAGACGATTCGCATGGCCAATCTCCTTCAAACCGTCGCGCGCCTTTATAATATCCAAGCCAAATATCGCGACGGCTTCGGTCAAATACGCGCCGCGCCGCCTGATGCCATCTTGAGCGTGCTAAGCTCCCTTGGCGCGCCGGTCCGCGCCCACGACGATCTTGCCGACGCGCTGCGCGCGCGACGTCAAGCGCAATGGCAACGCTGCATCGAGCCAATCACAGTTGCGTGGCGGGATCGGCCGTTCAAAATCAAGCTTCGTCTGCCCGAGCGCTTGGCCCAGAGTCAAATTGCTGCCGAAGTAATTTTGGAAAATGGCGCACGTCTGGATGCCCGCTGCGAAGACGTGCCCGGCGTGAAGCCGGTGTTGAAAGAAATCGAAGGCGTGCGCTATGTCGCCCGCTCTTTACTCGTGCAAGCGCCGCTGCCGCTCGGCTATCACCGTTTGCATCTGCGGCTCGACGATCTCCCCCTGGAGTCACTCCTCATCTCAGCGCCGCTTCAGGCGTACGTCCCGGTATGTTCCGACGGCAAGCGTTGGGGCGTTTTTTGCCCAGTCTATGCGCTCAACTCAGCGCACAACTGGGGCGCTGGTGACTTTAGCGATCTGGCGGCGTTCGCCGACTTTATCAGGTCGTTAAACGGCGACGCCGTCGCCACGCTGCCGCTGCTCGCAAGTTTCTTGGACGAGCCGTTCAATCCCAGTCCCTACGCTCCGGTGAGCCGGCTCTTCTGGAACGAGTTTTATCTCGACGTAACGAAGATCGCGGAATTCAGCCGATGCCGAAGCGCTCAAGCGCTCGCCGGCTCCGGCGAATTTCAAAGTCAATTGAAAGACGCGCGCGGCCATTCGCTGATCGATTATCGAAGCATCATGGCGCTCAAGCGCCGCGTGCTCGAAGAGCTGCTAAAATTTCTCTGGACGAAAAGGTCGAGACGCCTGACTGAATTCAGAGCCTACGTGGCGAGTCATCCGTTGGCGCGGGACTACGCCGTCTTTCGCGCCAAGGTGGAGCGCGAGCGCAAAAGTTGGTTGCACTGGCCGGTCGCTGGCCGCGACGGCATCCTGACTTCCGACGACTATGACGAAAGCGCTTATCACTACCATCTTTATGTTCAGTGGCAGTGCGACGAGCAGACGCGCCGCTTGCGCGATCAGACAAAAGAAGCCGGCACGGCGCTTTATCTCGACTTTCCCCTCGGCGTGAATCGCGACGGCTTCGATGTCTGGCGCGAGCGCGAGCTCTTTGCTCTGAGCGCCAGCGGCGGCGCTCCGCCCGACGGCTTGTTCGTCAAAGGCCAAAACTGGGGCTTTCCACCGTTTAATCCCGAAGCGGTGCGGCGCCAGGGATACCGCTACTACATCGATTGCGTGCGCCATCATATGGCTTTGGCGAGCATGCTGCGCATCGATCACGTCATGGGTTTGCACCGCGCCTTCTGGGTGCCGGAAGGATTTAACGCCGCCGACGGCCTGTACGTACACCACCCCGCCGAGGAATATTACGCGATCTTGAGTTTGGAATCCCATCGTCAATGCACGCAAATCGTCGGCGAGAATCTCGGCACCGTGCCGTTCTACGTCAACGAAGCGATGGAGCGTCATGATATCCTCGGCATGCACGTCGGCATCTTTGGCATCAACCCAGCGACAGAAATCGCCGTGGATAAAATCCCGGCAAAAACCGTCGCCAGCCTCAACACTCACGACACGGCGACATTCATGGGCTTTTGGAGCGGCGGCGACATCCAAGACCGGGTTGCTCTGGGATTGATGTCCGAGGCGCAAGGCAGCGATGAACGGCAATACCGCGCCGCGCAGCGCCAGGCGCTCGCCGGCTTTCTGCAAGCGCGTGGTTTGTTGCGCGATGACCCGGCCGATCCGGCCGCGGTGCTCGAGGCTTGGCTCTGTTTTCTCGCCGAGAACGATGAAGAATTCCTGTTGATCAACCTGGAAGACCTTTGGCTCGAACCGGCGCCGCAAAATGTGCCCGGCACTTGGGACGAGCGCCCCAACTGGCAGCGCAGGGCCCGCCTCTCGCTCGAAGCGCTGCGCGAGTCCGACTCCGTCGCGAAGCTATTGAAACGCATCGGCGACATCCGTGGCGCGATAAGCTAAAATGTTGTCTATGTCCGGTCAGCCTAACGTGAGCTTGCTCACCGACGAGGATGTTTACTTGTTCAATGAAGGCAGCCATTTTCGCCTGTACGAAAAACTCGGCGCTCACCTCGTCGGGCGTGGCGAGAGCGCCGGCACTTACTTTTCAGTCTGGGCACCGGACGCGGAGCAAGTCTCGGTCATCGGCAGCTTCAACAACTGGGAAAAAGGCAGGTACCTCCTGCAACCGAAGAGCGATTCAGGAATCTGGCAAGGCTTTTTCTCCGAAGTCGGCAAGGGAGCGTTGTACAAGTACCATATCGCTTCCCGCTTTCAGGGCTATCGGATCGACAAAGCCGATCCGTTTTCGATCTTCAACGAAGTACCGCCAAAAACCGCTTCGATCGTCTGGGATCTCGACTACGCGTGGGACGACCATGAGTGGATGGCCAATCGCTATCAGCGCAATCGCCTCGACAAACCGATGGCCATCTACGAAATGCACCTGGGCTCGTGGCGGCGCATCGAGCAGGAAGGCAACCGTTCGCTATCCTACCGCGAATTGGCGCCCCAGCTCGCCGATTATCTGCAAAAGCTGG